>CAUUXT010000079.1:0-5448 GCA_963549015.1 uncultured Streptococcus sp. | reverse complement strand
TTGTGCGTTACGGTGAGTCAACTGTCTTGACTGCGGCAGTTATGTCTAAGAAGATGGCAACTGGGGATTTCTTCCCTCTTCAAGTCAACTATGAAGAAAAAATGTATGCGGCTGGGAAGTTTCCTGGTGGCTTTATGAAACGTGAGGGGCGCCCTTCAACAGATGCGACTTTGACAGCGCGTTTAATTGACCGTCCAATCCGTCCAATGTTTGCGGAAGGTTTCCGTAACGAAGTGCAAGTGATCAACACCGTCCTTTCTTATGATGAAAATACCTCTGCTCCAATGGCGGCAATGTTTGGATCATCCTTGGCACTTTCTATCTCAGATATTCCATTTGACGGACCAATCGCTGGGGTACAAGTGGGCTATGTTGACGGGGAAATTATCATCAACCCAACGCAAGAACAAGCAGAGCGCTCTCTTCTTGAATTGACAGTAGCTGGTACCAAGCATGCTATCAACATGGTTGAGTCTGGTGCCAAAGAATTGTCAGAAGAAATCATGTTGGAAGCCCTTCTTAAAGGGCACGAAGCAGTCAAAGAATTGATTGCCTTCCAAGAAGAAATCGTCGCTGCGGTTGGTAAGGAAAAAGCAGAAGTGGAATTGCTTCATGTAGACGCTGACTTGCAAGCTGAAATCATTGCAGCTTACAACAGCGACCTCCAAAAAGCGGTCCAAGTAGAAGAAAAATTGGCTCGTGAAGCTGCAACTCAAGCAGTTAAAGACCAAGTTACTGCAGTTTACCAAGAAAAATATGCGGACCATGAAGAATTTGACCGCATCATGCGTGATGTGGCTGAAATCTTGGAACAAATGGAACACGCAGAAGTGCGCCGTTTGATCACAGAAGACAAGGTTCGTCCTGACGGTCGTAAGGTCGATGAAATCCGTCCTTTGGATGCGGTTGTTGACTTCCTTCCTCGTGTACATGGTTCTGGTCTCTTCACTCGTGGACAAACTCAGGCTCTTTCAGTTTTGACTTTGGCTCCGATGGGTGAGACTCAAATCATCGATGGTTTGGACCCAGAGTACAAGAAACGCTTTATGCACCACTATAACTTCCCTCAATACTCTGTCGGGGAAACTGGTCGTTATGGTGCGCCAGGTCGTCGTGAGATTGGTCACGGTGCTCTCGGGGAACGTGCTCTTGCTCAAGTATTGCCAAGTTTGGAAGAATTCCCATACGCTATCCGCTTGGTGGCAGAGGTCTTGGAATCAAATGGTTCTTCTTCTCAAGCCTCTATCTGTGCGGGAACTCTTGCCCTTATGGCTGGGGGTGTGCCAATCAAGGCGCCCGTAGCAGGGATTGCCATGGGTCTCATCTCAGATGGAAACAACTACACTGTCTTGACAGATATCCAAGGTTTGGAAGACCACTTTGGAGACATGGACTTCAAGGTTGCAGGTACTCGTGACGGGATTACAGCCCTCCAAATGGATATCAAGATCCAAGGAATTACTGCAGAAATCTTGACTGAGGCTCTTGCTCAAGCCAAGAAAGCTCGTTTTGAAATCCTTGATGTGATTGAAGAAACGATTCCAGAAGTTCGTCCAGAATTGGCTCCAACTGCTCCGAAGATTGATACCATCAAGATTGATGTAGACAAGATCAAGATTGTCATCGGTAAAGGTGGAGAAACCATCGACAAGATTATCGCTGAAACAGGCGTTAAGATTGATATCGACGAAGAAGGTAATGTTTCTATCTACTCTAGCGACCAAGATGCCATTAATCGTACTAAAGAAATCATTGCTGGTTTGGTTCGTGAAGCCAAAGTGGATGAAGTTTACCATGCTAAGGTTGTTCGTATCGAGAAATTCGGTGCCTTTGTCAACCTCTTTGACAAGACAGATGCGCTTGTGCACATTTCTGAAATGGCTTGGACTCGCACCAACCGTGTCGAGGACTTGGTAGCTATCGGTGATGAAGTCGATGTTAAGGTTATCAAGATTGATGAAAAAGGTCGTATCGATGCCTCTATGAAGGCACTTCTTCCTCGTCCGCCAAAACCTGAGCATGATGAAAAAGGCGAAAAGTCTGAGCGACCTCACCGTCCACGTCATCACAAGGACCACAAACCTAAGAAAGAAGTTACAGAAACACCAAAAGATTCAGAATAAGAAAAGGAGAAATGTATGGGATGGTGGCGCGAAACCATTGATATTGTAAAAGAAAATGATCCAGCGGCACGCACCAGTTTGGAAGTTTTGCTGACTTATCCAGGTGTAAAGGCCTTAGCTGCCCACCGTCTCTCGCATTTTCTCTGGAAGCATGGCTTTAAACTCCTGGCTCGTATGCACAGTCAGTTTTGGCGCTTTTGGACTCAAATCGAGATTCATCCGGGTGCCCAGATTGACTCAGGTGTTTTTATCGACCACGGTTCAGGATTGGTAATTGGAGAGACAGCGATTGTTGAAAAAGGCGTTCTTCTCTATCACGGAGTGACTCTTGGTGGAACAGGGAAGGATGTTGGCAAACGCCATCCGACTGTGCGTAAAGGAGCTCTCATATCGGCCCATGCCCAAGTTATCGGACCGGTAGAAATCGGTGAAAATGCCAAGGTTGGTGCAGCTGCAGTAGTCGTGGCAGACGTACCTAGTGATGTAACAGTTGTCGGTATTCCGGCTAAGATCGTCCGAGTTCATGGACAGAAGGATGAGCCTATCATCCACGAGGTCGAAGAAAAACGGGAGTACTACGTCAATAAACTCGAGCAGGCTAAAGAAGCCAGTCACAGATCGTCGGGGTTGTAGAGGATACCTATATGATTCAAGCAAGAAATAAGTTGAGCCAAGAAGAGTTATCTGAGGCGAAAAAACTAATTAACTGTTGCCAAGCCTATGATGGAACTTATCGTGCTCCTTATCTCTCTAACATGCTTAATTTTGACCCAAACATGCCCGCCTTTTTCCTTTATTATGAAAAAGGCGAACTTGTTGGTCTATTAACTGTCTATGCGGATGACCAAGATGTGGAAGTGACGATACTGGTTCATCCAAATCATCGCCGTCAGGGAATTGCGCGTGCTTTGTTTACGAGTTTTGAGAAAGAAACGGCTCCTTTCCCTATTCGTTCAGTTACTTTTCAGACAGAACGTATTTTTCTAGAGCGTCATCCTGATTTTGTCAGCAACTGGGGATTGGTTGAGGATGAAGATACAGAAACCTGGTTAGGTAAGGATAGAAGACCTTATCAGTTAGCAAATGTTTCTAATCTTGAAGTTTTGTTAGCAGATAGTTCGTATCAGGAGCAAATTAGCCAGTTAAAATTTCAGGCATTCTCAGAGGAACATGAATCGAGAGAAGTTGTGGATAGATATGTCGCTGAAGCTCTGAAGGATTCAGAAAGTCGCCTATATATTTTATTAAAAGACGGTCAGGTTATTGGGACTTGCACGGTAGATTTATCGACTAATACGAATTACTTCTACGGTTTAGCAATATCAGAACTTGAACGTGGCAAAGGCTACGGAAGCTATTTAGCAAAATCCCTAGTCAACCAACTGATTGAGCAAAATGATAAGGAATTTCAGATTGCAGTAGAGGACTGCAACGTAGGTGCCAAGCGCTTGTATGAAAAAATCGGCTTTGTCAAACAGACACAGGTAGTTTATTTGAATGAGAAAGAGTAGAAAAATGCTATTAGAAGAATTCGAAAATGTACCTGCTGTTATCGAACCAACTGATCGAAGTATTCGTGGTGGTGGAGAAATCTGTGACACGATCATTTTATCTTTTAATGGAGAAATCATTGAACGAGTAAAGCAGTTTGAAGATGTTTACGAAGGTGGCTATCTAACCAATCTAAATGGTAGATTTCCATGGTATATCTATGAAAAGGATGGGAGTAAGGTAGCAGTTGCTATAGCTACGATTGGAGCCCCGATGGTTGTTGGGCTCTTAGAAGAACTCAAAGCAAGAGGATTTAAGAACTTTATTGTGTTGGGTTCTTGCGGAGTTCTAGATCAGTCTATTCAGGCAGATAAGATTATCCTACCAAGTTCATCTCTACGTGATGAAGGTACAAGTTATCATTACGCTCCTGCAAGTGATGAGATAGCTTATGACGAAACTTTGCTCTTAACCATGGAAGAAGCTTTGAATAAATCTTGCATTGAGCACATTCGAACAAAGGCTTGGACCACAGATGCTTTCTATCGTGAAACAGCCGATAAGGTCAAACGTAGATTAGCAGCAGGTGCGACTGTTGTGGATATGGAAGCTTCAGCAATCATGGCTTGGGCACAATTTCGACAAGCAAAAGTCTATCAATTTTTTTATACGGCTGATTATGTTGACCATCACAATCATGAGTGGGATGCAAGACATGAAGAAAGAAAAACAGATGCTATGACTTTCTTTGAGATAGCCTTAGTAATTGCTAGAGAGTTGGATTGAAACTACTTTTTACGATAAACAAGAAACAGAAAGGAGACAGTGAATGATTAAAATCTATGACACCATGTCTCGTGATTTGCGAGAATTTCTCCCTATCGAGGACGGCAAGGTCAAGATGTATGTCTGTGGGCCAACCGTCTACAACTATATCCACGTGGGGAATGCCCGTTCAACAGTGGCTTTTGATACCATTCGTCGTTACTTTGAATACCGTGGCTACGAAGTTGCCTATATTTCCAATTTTACGGATGTGGATGATAAGATTATCAACCGTGCCAAGGAAGAAGGCATCACGCCACAGGAGGTTGCGGACAAGTACATCGCTGCCTTTCGTGAGGATGTGACGGCCTTGGGCGTGAAACCTGCGACTCGCCATCCGCGTGTAGTGGAGTTTATGGCGGATATCATACGCTTTGTGGAAGATTTGATTGAAAAAGGCTTTGCTTATGAGAGCCAGGGGGATGTATACTTCCGTGTGGAAAAATCCCACAACTACGCCAAATTGGCTAATAAAACCTTGGAAGACTTGGAACTAGGTGCTTCAGGTCGTACAGATGAAGAAACGGCTCGCAAGGAAAATCCTGTAGACTTTGCCCTTTGGAAAGCTGTCAAACCAGGCGAGATTTCCTGGGACAGCCCTTGGGGACCTGGTCGTCCGGGCTGGCATATCGAGTGTTCGGTCATGTCGACAGAGATTTTGGGCGATACCATTGATATTCACGGTGGTGGAGCCGATCTGGAGTTTCCGCATCATACCAATGAAATTGCCCAGTCAGAAGCCAAAACAGGCAAGATTTTCGCCAACTACTGGATGCACAACGGCTTTGTTAACATTGATAATGTCAAGATGTCTAAGTCCTTGGGTAACTTTATCACTGTGCATGATGCATTGAAGACTATTGATGGCCAAGTGCTTCGATTCTTCTTTGCCACTCAGCATTACCGTAAACCAATCAACTTTACGGAAAAGGCAGTTCGTGATGCCGAGACTAATCTCAAGTATCTGAAGAACACTTACGAGCAACCATTTACTGGGACTGTTGATGCT
>CAUUXT010000078.1:0-5497 GCA_963549015.1 uncultured Streptococcus sp. | reverse complement strand
CACTGGCGTTCCAGACTGAACAATCTCGCCATCATTCATAACGAAAATCCAGTCACTCATAGCAAGGGCTTCTTCCTGATCGTGAGTGACAAAGACAAAGGTAATCCCCAATCGTTGTTGTAATTCACGCAGTTCGTACTGCATGTCTGTTCGCAATTTCAAGTCCAGCGCTGACAAGGGCTCATCCAACAAAACCACACGAGGTTGATTAATGATGGCACGGGCAATGGCCACACGCTGGCGTTGTCCTCCAGAAAGTTTACGGATGGAACGCTTCTCGTAACCTTCCAACTGAACCATCTTGAGAACTTCTGCTACACGTTGCTCAATTTCTTTCTTGTCGATTTTACGCAAACGGAGCGGAAAGGCAACATTTTCAAACACATTCATATGTGGAAACAAGGCATAGGATTGGAAGACGGTATGGACATCTCGTTTATTAGTTGGGATATCATTGATACGCACCCCATCTAGTAAAATATCCCCTGTCGTCGCATCCAGTAAACCTGCAATGATGTTTAGAATGGTTGATTTTCCTGAACCAGATGCACCTAAAAGAGTGTAGAACTTCCCTTCTTCCAACTCAAAGTTAATGTCTTTAAGAACCTTGGTATTGCTGTCTTCAAAAACTTTAGAGACGTTTTTGAACTCAATAATTGGTTTTTTCAATTCCTCTAAATTCCTTCTTCTTCGTAAATTAACAGATCCGGGCTCTGTCAGGCCGCTACTACCTCGTGTAGGAGATTGAACTGCCTACATGCATCTTCGCTAACGATAGGCTTTCACCCCCTTTACAATGGTTATAGCAGCAACTTTTCTGCCCTAACCTTATTCTTTCTCACCCAAAATACGGACTTCCCTCTCAAGGGTAACACCTGAGTGTTCCTTGACTTTTTCGATAACAGATTGGATCAAGTCCTCATAGTCTTTCGCCGTTCCGTCAGCAACATTGATCATGAAACCGGCATGCTTTTCAGATACTTCAACACCACCGATACGATAGCCTTTCAATCCAGCTTCTGAAATTAACTGACCTGCAAAATGACCAACAGGACGCTTAAAGACCGAACCACAAGATGGGTACTCTAAAGGCTGTTTGAGTTCACGAAGGTGAGTTAAGCGATCCATTTCCTGCTTGATAACCCGATGATTTCCTGGAGCTAGGGCAAATTTAGCTGACAAGACAATGGCCCCAGAATCCTGAATAGCTGAATGGCGGTAACCAAAAGCCAAGTCCTTGACTGACAAGGTCTCGATTTCCCCTTTCTTGGTCAAAATTTGACAAGACTGCAAGATATGGGCAATCTCTCCTCCGTAAGCACCCGCATTCATAAAGACCGCACCGCCGACGCTCCCCGGAATCCCGCAAGCAAACTCAAAACCAGTCAAACTATGACGAAGTGCAATACGTGTTGTCTCGATCAAATTAGCACCCGCTTCTGCTTCAATAGTGTAACCATCAACTGAAACGTTATTGAGCTTGTCACACAAGATGACAAATCCACGAATTCCACCGTCACGAACGATAATATTGCTGGCATTTCCTAGCACCATCCAAGGAATATTCTCTTGATTGGCAAATTGAACGACACGCGCCATCTCATAGCGATTGCGTGGCAAAACCAGATAATCCGCTCGTCCCCCTACCTTAGTGTAGGTATAGAGATTCAAGGGTTCCTTAAAACGAATATCAATTCCTTCTAATTGTTCTTGTATTCTAGTTACTAATGTCATATCTCTCATCCTTTTGTAAAGTGATTTCATTATACCATTTTTAAAGATTTTTGACGACTGGAAATTTCTGTATCCAATCTTCACATAAAAAAAGAGGTCACCCCTCTTTTTATGATTTTTTCCAAAATGTAGATTTTGTTAGCCAGACAAAAGCTATAAGTTCTGCGAGAAGAATGAACTCAACTAGAAGCGGATTTGTAATCCATCCCACTTGAGATAGAGCTGGAGCTAAGTCAAACAAAGCATGCAAGCCATAGGCAGCAACGAGATAAATCCATTTCTTTTGACGGACACTTTGATAGACCCAGACAGTAAGGCTCATTTGGAGAACCAGAGCAAGGACACGCTCAACTCCTAGTAGATAGATCTGCCATGCTGATAGAGACTGAACTGTTTCTAATGTACTCTTTGTAAGAAGATTCGCCGCATCAGTATTTGATGACGGTACTAGTGAAAAGAGGATCAAAAGGCTAATCAAGCTTCCCATTCCGAGATAGAGCATCTCCAAGCCCCCATGTCCCAAACCATAAGCCAAAGCATCTCGATCTTCTAGCTTTCTCTTTTTCTCCAACCATTTAAAAAAGACAAGACGAGCTGTTTCCTCAAAGAGGGCAGCCATGGCAATCCCATAAAGGACGTATAAGAAAGGCTGCTCCTGCATGAGCGGAATGGTTCCATCTTTTTGCGGATGGAGTACCAGAAGGTGAACCATCTTCTCTAACACTTGAGAAGAAACAAAAAATGCGATTGCCCCCAAGCCCATCACTGCAAGAGAGATTTTAAACCGTTTTTTGGCATACCAAGTCCCACCTACTAGAATGAGAACTAAAGCGATCATGGTGAGGATAATATGTACTGTCATCTTTTTCTCCTATTCTGACTTATCAATATCTTTCTTCATCTCGTCAACGTTAAATTTGGCAAATAAATACTGGCGATCTTGGACTGGAAAACGTTGGTCCAACTGGTCGACTGCCCCAACCTCGATCATTCCTTCTTTGATAACAAAGTCCATCACATGCCCACCAAAGGTCAAATCATCTGAGATAAAATGCAAATGGTAACCTGCAACACTCACCCCATGGAAAATCTCCGGTGTCCAAAATCCAACAATGGTTCCCGATACATTTTCACGGCTATATTCAGGTTGGTGAGTCGCGACATCAGCAAACTTGGTATCAGGTGTGGATTTAGGAATCATTCGCACATGCATGTGAGCAAATTCGCCATGAATCTTGATGGAACGGAAAAGATTTTCCCCATCATAGTAGGACTCAATTCGTTTTTCCAATTCCTTGTCCGTCATCTCAAAGCGTTGTCGAAAAATCACTTCTGCCTGATGGGGAACAACAGCCGCATAAGGGATAAGGGCATCAGGTGAAACTTCTACAATTTCAGGTTGTTCCCCTGAACCCTTGGCTTGATAAGCCTTGCCATCAAGTACAATCAACTCCCCATCAATCGAATCCAATGTTCCCAAGCCGAGGTCACCATGTTCCAACAATTCTCCTACTGTCATGGTTCCACCATAGAGACCTGCCATTAGGGCACCTAAAGTATTGTATTGAAATAATTTAACCGGTTCCTGCACTTTTCTATCCATTCTCTTTCTTATCTTTTATTCAATGAATCATCATACTTTCTAAGTATACCACATTTGCTCCTAGTTGTGAAAGGGAGAAATACTTTTCCCATTGCAAAGGAGGCAAAAAAAAGGTACAATGTAACAAAATCAAGGGAGGTCTGGAATGAAGAAAGAAAGTAAATACCAAGCAGTCGTTTCCTTTCTCAAAAAGGGTATCGAATCAGGAAAATTCCCAACAGGTAGCCGGCTTCCTTCCATCCGTCAACTGAGCCAAGATTTCCACTGTAGCAAGGACACTATCCAACGAGCCCTGCTGGAATTACGCCATGCACAATACCTCTATGCCAAACCCCAACGTGGCTACTATGTTCTAGAACAAGGACAGCACCAAGACTTGGAAATTGAAGTCACTGACGAGCATGCTAGTGCCTATGACGACTTCCGACTCTGCGTCAACGAAACCCTGATAGGCCGAGAAAACTACCTCTTCAACTACTATGACAACCAAGAAGGCCTTGAGGAACTCAGACAATCTGTCCATCAACTCCTCTTTGACCAAGCCCTCTACTGCAAACCCGATCAACTTGTTCTAACATCTGGTACCCAGCAAGCTCTCTTTATCCTTTCTCAGATTGACTTCCCTAGCAAAGGAGAGGAGATTCTAGTTGAACAACCGACTTACCACCGAATGAATCGCCTCTTGGTCGCTCAAGGATTAGCCTACCAGACCATTGAACGCCGTATTGATGGCATTGACCTTGAAGAACTGGAAGAACAGTTCAAATCTGGGAAAATCAAGTTTTTCTATACCATTCCTCGCTTCCACTATCCCCTAGGTCATTCCTATTCTGATCAGGAAAAAAGGGATATTCTGGATCTAGCAAACCAGTATGGTGTTTACATCGTAGAGGATGACTATCTAGGAGATTTAGACCCTAAAAAAGGGCAGACCTTCCACTATCTGGACACTGAGGATCGGGTCATTTATATCAAGTCCTTCTCAACCAGCCTCTTTCCAGCCCTTCGTATCACCGCTCTCATTCTCCCAAATGCCCTAAAAGAGGCTTTTGTTTCCTACAAAAATATCCTGGACTATGACAGCAATCTCATCATGCAAAAGGCGCTCTCTCTTTACATCGACAGTCAGTTATTTGAAAAAAATCGACTGGCCAGACTGACCCTTCAAGAGAACTATCAGGCTCAGATAAAGAACGTGCTTGAAGAAAACACCTGCCCCTTGCCCCACTATCCTCTACACGATGGCCTTCTCCTTGATTTGAGACACTATCCTAAGATTGCCAGTCTCAAACACAGCTCACTCAAACTAGACTTTTTTGAGAAGGCTTATTTGGACGCCTGTCCTTATCAGTTCGCCAAAGTCTCTCTCGAAAATCTAGAAGAGTTATTAAAATACATAAAAGCAGAATTGGATTAAAGTCCAACTCTGCTCTTTTCTTATTGTTCAACTTCTGTTAGTTTCGCTGCTTTTTCTAGATAGCTTTGATAGGTTCCGTCATCTTTTAGTTTTTGGATCACCTTATCGACTACCGCTTTCAAGTCTGATTGATTCTTCTTAATAGCAACAGCATTGGCTTCGCCATCTTTCATCGTCAAATTAACAGTTGCAACGGCAAGATCTGAGTTTTTACCTGCGTAGCTAAGAGCAACTGGTTCATCCATATGAACAGCATCCACTTTTCCAGCCTGCAATTCATTGACTGCTTCCCCCATATTGGTCAAGGATGTCAATTGGGCATTTGGCAATTGTTCCTTCACCATGGTTTCTGGAACAGTTCCCTTTTGAGCTGCGATATTGGCACTTGCAAGGCTTGAAAGATCCTTGTACTTGTCTAAATCGGCTTTTCTAACTAAGAAACTCATCTTGTTTTCATAGTAAGGGATTGAAAAGTCAAAGACTTCCTTTCTCTCATCTGTAGCACTAATTCCCGCAATGGCTAAGTCAGCCTTTCCAGTTTGAAGGCTGGTCAAAACATTGTCAAAACTCATGCTAGAGATTTCAAGTTTAACCCCAAGCTCATCCGCAATCGCTTGAGCCATATCAATATCTGCCCCAACCACTTGGTTTTTACCATCTACCAAGGATTGGAATTCAAATGGTGCATAGTCTGGGCTGGTCGCAACGACTAGCTTTCCTTTTTGTTTGATAGCGTCCACAGC
>CAUUXT010000077.1:0-5639 GCA_963549015.1 uncultured Streptococcus sp. | reverse complement strand
AATTCATAACTGAGTTTTTCAGTCGTTGGAATCATTCCCACACCCGTCAAATAATAACCGGCGATGGTATCAACATCATCACTTTCCAATTCTACATCAAAGTAGTCATTAAAATCATTAAGATTCATGGTGCCTTGAACGATATAGGTGTCTTCTCCTATTTGATGGACTTCAATTTCAGCCTTGTCAGTCTCATCATCAATCTCACCAACAATTTCTTCTAAGAGGTCCTCCAGAGTTACCAAACCAGCCATTCCACCGTATTCATCTAGTAAGATGGCCATTTGATTTTGGGTATTTCGAAGTTCTTTAAGGAGATCGTCCACAAAGATAGTCTCAGGAACAAACAGTGGCGTTTGGAGAATTCGTTTCCAGACAATATTGTCAAAGCCATCCACAAAAGCGGCATTCAACAAGCGCTTGGTGTGAATCAAACCAATCACATTGTCCTTATCCCCATCATAAACAGGGATACGTGAGAAATTTTGCTTTAAAATACTCTCGATAATCGTTTGACTGTCATCCTGAATATCTACCATAAAGGCATCTGTTCGGGGCACCATTAGCTCACGAGCCATTAGTTCATCTAAAGAAAAGACTCCCTGTAGCATTTCAATCTCATCTGCATCCAGTGTTTCTTCACTATTGGTGAGCATGTACTCTATTTCATCACGTGTCATCTTTTCATCCGCATCATCAAAGGTCATTGGTGTTAAACGACTTAACAAATTGGTTGAAGCAGATAACAGCCAGACAAAGGGACTGACAATCTTTCCAAGACCAATAATAATTGGTGCTGTTCGAATTGCCAAAGCATCTTTCAGATTGAGGGCAATCCGTTTAGGATATAGTTCACCAAAAACAATAGAGATGTAGGTCAAGAATGCCAAAGATAGAAAACTTGCAATAGTGGAAGCTGTTTCACTGTTTCCTATCCAAGAGGCAATTTCGCGTCCTAGAGTCTCCGCTAAACTGGCCCCTGACAAGATCGTGATCAAGGTGATACCGACTTGAATTGTTGATAAAAAGTGGTTAGGATTTTCAAGTACCTTTAACAAACGAATGTAACGTTTGTCTCCCTCTTCTGCTTTTTGCTCTACTCGGGCACGATTTAGTGACACCATAGCCATTTCTGTAGCTGAGAAAAAGGCATTTAAAAAGGTCAATACAACTAAAAGTACAAACTGTAGCAACAAATTCTGACTGCTCGGGTCTTCCATAGTCCTTCTCCTAAAATAGTATCTTGTGTTTCATTATATCATAAAATTCTTCAGGATTCACATTATTTTTCATTTAAACAACAACTCCCCTGCCTCTAGAAGACAAAGGAGCTATTTTTATTGTATCTATTGTTTCTAATCTGTCACTGTTACTTGCCCTGTTCGGTAATCAAGCTGGATTCCCTTTTGAACATTGGGGATTAGGACATTGAATTCCAATTCGCCATCTGAAGACTTGGCTTCGATTTGTGAAGCGGATGGAACTAGATCCTCATTTGTCGCATAGTGGAGTGTCACGCGGTAACGGACCCTCTTATTTTGGTCCAAGGCTTTTCTGACCAAACTCTCATAGTAGTTCTGACCTGTCGAATCTTCAGCCTGCGCTTGGTTAGCCCAAGCTGTCTGGACTGCAATATTCTTAGGATTGCTGGTAGAGGCATCAAAACCATCCAAACCACCTATCAAGGCATAGCCCAGCAGGTGTCCTCTATCGACTGCATGTGTGTAGGCTCCCTTTAGATTCTTAACCTGATGCCATCCTGGTGGCGTCCAAGAGGTGGATCCATTTCCTGTTTCTTCACGATTCTTATACTGCCGAGTCGCTTTGGATAAGATGGCATTGGCAACAGTTGGGACTGTTTCTTTTCCAACTGTCTTTGTTTTATTATCCGCATAGGGTTTGCTTGAAACCTTGGCATCTAGATTGGTTTTATTGCCATTGACAACAAAAGCCCCTGCTCCATTCCACTCGAGATCCCCCTTGATTTGGTTCTTTATCGACTCAGTTAAGACACTTTCAGCCAGCTCCTGACTGGGAGCTTCTGAAGTTTGTTTTTTCTGACTAACCTTAGTTCGAGGGCTATTTGATGCCGACTGCATCTGCTTGATATAATAGCTTCCAGCAGCCAAGAGTAAGAATAGAAGTAACCCTATCAAAGTCTGTCTTGTTTTTTTGTCCATTTTTCTCCTTATTTCTTTAGAAAAAGACTGGTCTCCCAGTCTAATTTCCTGTAAATTTGCTAATCAATTCCTGCCACTTTGCCGGAGATAATATTGCCCATGGATCCTGTCCCTTTCCTAGGATGCCATAGCCAACCATCAAGCCGATTCCTAAAGCAAGGAAACCTAGCAAGAGTACGATAAAAATCAACAGTAGGCGACGGAGTACATAGCGTAAGTTTTTATTCTTCATCATTTGCCTCAATTCGCTGAATCTTCGCTCCTAACTGAGCTAACTTCTCATGGAAGCGGTAATAACCTCTATCAAGGTGGACTAGTTTACCGACAACTGTTTCTCCTTGCGCCACCAAACCTGTCAAAATCAAAGCAGCACTAGCGCGAAGGTCCGTTGATAAAACTTCTGCCCCCTGTAAAGCCTGCCCCCCTACAATACGAGCTGTGTCACGGATAATCTCTGAATGCAAGCCCATACGGCGCATTTCCTCCAAGTGTTGGAAGCGATTCTCAAACACCGTTTCCACCATGGTTGATTCCCCTTTTGCAACTGTCATCAGAGCTGTAAATTGTGCCTGCATATCTGTTGGGAATCCTGGATGTGGTAAGGTTTTTACATGAACAGCCTTGAGATTTTCAAGTTGAGAACGAACACGAATACCTTCTGATTCCTCTGTCACTTCAACGCCCATTTCAAGTAGTTTTGAAATCAAGGGACGATTATGCTCCCAGACTGCATCACGAACGAGAACATCCCCACCTGTCATAGCTGCTGCTACCATAAAGGTTCCAGCTTCAATACGGTCCTGTACTACAGTATGAGTCGTACCATGGAGGTTCTCGACACCAGTCACTGTGATTGTTTCGGTACCAGCTCCCTTGACCTTGGCTCCCATTTCATTAAGGAAGATAGCGAGATCAACAATTTCTGGCTCACGCGCAGCATTTTCAATGACCGTTACACCATCAGCTAGAGTTGCTGCCATCATGAGGTTTTGTGTTGCGCCGACACTAGGGAAGTCCATGTAGATATGAGCGCCATGCAAGTGGTCTGCCTTGGCTTCGATGTAACCAGCTGCCTGAGTGATTTTTGCCCCCATAGCTTCCAAACCTTTGAGGTGGAGGTCGATAGGACGACTCCCGATGGTGCACCCCCCTGGCATAGAAACTTTGGCATGGCCTACACGAGCAAGGATTGGTCCCAAGACAACGATGGATGCTCGCATCTTGCTGACATATTTATAAGGAGCTTCCTCCGTGATATCACCAGTCGCATCGACCTCGACAATATGATCTTCCTCATCAAAGTCCACCTTGGCATTCAGACCACGAACTACTTGATTCATGGTGAAAACATCTGACAAGATTGGGACGTTCTGCAAGACTGTCTTACCCTTGCTTGCTAGAATAGTCGCTGCCAACAAGGGCAAGACTGCATTCTTTGCTCCCTCAATCATCACACTTCCGACCAGACGATTATCTCCGCCTTGAACCACAATTTTTTCCATAGTTGTTTCCTTTACTTTTGATTTTATAATAGTCCTCTAAGTGCTTCTTGCCACAGTTGGTACAAACTGATAAAGAATGAACTCAAGATGTAGCCCATTACAATACTACAGAAGCCGACCAACAAACGAACTTTTTTTGTGTTAGTAGCAGTTACTTTTAAAACCTTTTCCCATCTTACAAGATCTTTTAAAAGGTAAAAACTCAAATAAATAAAGAGTATATGACTACTTAGAGTGAATAATAATTGAACCATTTGACTATTATACCATCTTATCCGCTTGCGCGCTAGTTTTCGATTTTTCTACAAATTAGGGATTGTTTTTGAGGTAATCAATCGCATCCTGCAGGGTCTTAACAGGAACGATTTTCATCTCTGTTTTGATCGTTTTAGCAGCTTCTAAAGCTGTTTCATAGTTGCTTTTCGCATTGGGATCTGCTTTTTTTGCTTCCTCAGTGACTGGATTGTCAGGAGCAAAAAAGACGCTCGCTCCCTGACGAGAGGCTGCAACCACTTTTTTGTCAATTCCACCGATGTCGCCAACATTTCCATCCCGATCAATGGTTCCCGTTCCCGCAACGATACGGCCATTACGAAGTCCTGGATCTGCTATCTGGGTGTAAATAGCTAGACTAAACATAAGACCGGCACTTGGTCCCCCGATACCAGCTGTTGAAAAGCGAATGGGAACATCACTGGTCACTTCCGTACGGTCAATCAAACCAATCCCAATCCCGTTTTTCCCGTTTTCGAGAGTGATAATTTTACCTTCTGCAGACTTGACTTTTCCGTCTTCTTCATAGGTTACCTTGACCGTGTCCCCTAATTGTTGAGAGTTGACATAGTCGACCAAGTCTTTTGAACTGTCAAATGTTTTGTCATTAACAGCCGTCACGGTATCTGCGATGTTCAGAATGCCCTTAAAAGTTGAATTGTCCGTCACGGTCAAGACATAAACTCCCAGGTACTTGAGTTCGATATCCTTACCAGCCGTCTTCAGTCCTTGATACTTGGCCATGTTTTGAGAAGTTTGCATATAGAACTGATTGATCCGCATAAACTCTGCATCCGTAGAGCCACCCGTAGTCTCCTTGGCACTTCTAATATCCGTGAAAGGTGTTAACCAAGCATAAACAAGATGCGACAGGGTTGCGTGTCGAATCCCAACTGTCACAAACTGGTAAGCTCCTGCTTCCGTATCCTCTGTTTCATTGACTTTCAAAACTCGACGAATATCTTCCGCTCCACCTGGAACTTCTATGTAGTATGGTAAAGGTACTACAAAGGCTAAAAAAGTCAATACTAGTGCTAGGATGACATATAAGGGCCATCTAGTTTTTTTCTTCATGTTCTAATTCCTCCACAACACTGTTTGGGACATATTGCTGAATCTCCTGACCAAACTTCAGGAACTCTCTCATGGCTGACGAGCTGATATAGAGATGCTCTGGGCGACTATATAGGTAAATGGTCTCAATTTCTGGAGCCAGTTGATGATTGTAGTAGTCAAAACTAGACTCGTATTGCAAGTCTGTAGCATTCCGCAAGCCACGGACAAGAGTTTTAGCTCCCAGTTTTCTTGCAACATCAACCACTAATTGGTCGTGAGAAGCCATGACCTCTACATTATCTAAATGCGCCACCGCTTTTTCGACTGCCCGTTTGCGGTTTTCAACAGGGAGAAAACCTTGTTTGTGGGGATTGTAGAACACCCCGACATAGAGCTTATCAAAGAGTTTGCTGGCACGTTCAATGATATCCAGATGTCCATTTGTCATCGGATCAAATGATCCTGTAAATAATCCAATTTTATCTGACATAAACTGTCACCTTACTAATCCCATATATTTTTTCCTTCCAGATGCCTAAGCAGGCGATTTCTTCTGGGAGTTCCACAGACTTATCGGTTTCACAGACAACCATGATCTCTTCGGAGAAGAGGTTTCTTTCTGCCATTT
>CAUUXT010000076.1:0-5658 GCA_963549015.1 uncultured Streptococcus sp. | reverse complement strand
ATTGCCTGTAGATTTGAGGCGAGCAGTTCCATTGGCAACTACTACTGGGAATTCTCCCAACATGTAGTCTCCATCTTCCAAGCCACCAGCTGTCATACAGTCTGTGATAAGAGCGATATTTTCAGTTCCTTTTTGTTTGAGCAAAATATCACAGGCCTTTGGATCTACGTGGTGACCGTCACAAATCAATTCAGCGTAAGTATGTGGCAATTCATACATGGCTCCCACCATACCGAGCTCACGGTGAGTCAAGCCACGCATCCCATTGTAGGCATGCACCCAAACACTTGCTCCAGCATCGACTGCTTTTTTAGCTTCTTCAAAAGTCGCATTGGAGTGTCCAAGAGCAACAGTCACACCTTCGCCCGTAATCGTACGAACAAAGTCTTCTACACCTTCACGTTCTGGTGCAAGGGCAATTTTATTAAGCAAGCCATTTGCTGCTTTTTGCCAAGCACGAAACTCATCCATACGAGGATCTTTCATGTAAGCAGGGTTTTGAGCTCCTTTGTATTTCTCTGTGAAATAAGGGCCTTCAAAATAGATCCCACGAATCTTGGCTCCACTTGCTTCCTGGTAACGAGCACCGATATTTTCAGTTACCGCAAGCAACTGCTCGTAAGAGGAAGTCAAAGTCGTTGGCAAGAAGCTGGTGACACCTGTACTAAGTAGTCCTTCACTCATGGTATGAAGGGTCCCTTCGATGTTATTGTCCATGACATCCACACCGCCAAATCCATGAATGTGGGTATCCACAAGTCCTGGGGCAATGCCATAACCTGTATAGTCAATCACCTCAGCTCCTTCAGGAATTTGATCCACATGCTTTCCAAACTTGCCATCCACAAGTTCCAAGTAACCGCCACGACGAACTCCGTGTGGGTAGAAAAACTGATCCGCTTTAATATAATTAGGCATAATGATAACCTCCTTGATAGATTGATTCTAAAATTTATTATGTCAATTACATTATAAACCTTTCCTTTTCATTTGTAAATGGTATAGACCTATTTTCTAGAGATATTTTAAAAGAGCTGGATTTCTCCAACTCTTTGATCTTATTTTGATTTTACAGGCAGTTCTTGAGCAGCCTTGACAGCAGCTGCAATCGTTTCTGCGTAAAGTTTAGCACCTTCTTCAATCATGTTGCTATCATTTCCAAAGTGGACTTGGTCAGTTCCAGCCCAGATTTCAGGGTGTTCCTTAGCGACCTTATTCCAGTCAGCGATGCTCACATATGGATTCTTTTCAGCTAATTCTCTCGCATAAGCCGCATACTGCTCCACTGATGCATAAGTGTCCTTGCTCTTGTCTCCCTCATAAGGTGTCACCAGTATCAGATGGTGTCCTTTCGGTAGATTGTTCACGATGCTATCCAAATCATTCTTGTAGCCTTCAGGATTATTAACCCCTGTTGCAATGACAACTGTTTTTAGCAGTGCCTTGTTCTGGCTGTTAAGAAGCATAATGTCATTGGCTTGCTTGGTTGTACGACTGATTTGCGCATTAATTTGAGCCTCAGGCAATACTTCCTGTAAGGCTGTATTAGCACGCAAGGCTACCGAATCTCCAATCAGACTCGTTCCCTCAGAAATTCCAAGTCGGCTAGCCTCTGCTTGTTCAGCAAGGGTTTTTGTTTGTCCTATATTGGTCTGAGCTTGCTTGAAACCATTGACCATCAAGTCTGTCTCAAAAGCTCCAACTTGAGGAGCCATAGCTATGATAATCAGGGTAAGTAAGGAAAGAACACCCACAACACTAGCACTAATGGGTCTGATATGATGCAGTTTAGTGATTTTTCTAACTAAAGCATTGGTCTTACCGGCAATCAATGGCTCAATAATATAGAAGGATAAGATAGCGAAGAAATAGGAAAAGATAACGGTTAGGATAACAGCCAATAGATTCCCCATCAATTGAGAAAAGATAATATAGAAAGGCCAGTGGAAGAGGTAAACCGCATAACTGGTATCCGCTAAAAATGTGATTATCCGAGGTTCTTGTATCTCAGGCGTTTTCTCATGCAAGACACGCGCAGCAAGAATCATGGTCACGGCCGCTAAACTTGCTAGTAAGAAACCAAATAGATAAGCGAATAGGTAGGTAAACTTGACAAAGAAGGTCAAGAGTACTAATACCAAGAGGCCTGCAGCAAACACCAGTAAATTCTGACGAAGATCCCACGTCCGATCAAACTGCTTAACTAAATCGCTCGTCTGACGAACACCCACAACCGTCGCCAAAATACTTCCTAAAAAGAAGGGATAGACATGGGTTAAACTTGAAAAGTAGACAGACGAATGGGAACTAGCCATTAGACTACCAATAAACATGGAGAAAAAGCTAATGATGAAAGCTCCCGCAGAAAGGAGAAATACCATCCCTCTCAATTGACTACTAGATTTTGAACGTTTCGATAAGAACCAAACCGCTAAGCCCCAAAGAATATAGTAGTGAACCTCAACGGCTAGACTCCAGTTGTGAACAAAGAGATGCGGGATGAACTGGGATTCATAACTTCCCCCTGTTAACATTTCGTAGAAGTTGGTCATAAAACCGAAAACTCCAGCAATCTGACCGCCAATTCCAGCAACATAGTCTTGGCGAACTAGGAGGGTAAAGGGCATGGTCACCAAAACCATCAGAACCACAGGTGGTACGATGCGGTAAAACCGTCTCTTAAAAAAGCCCAGTAAATCAATCTGGCGTTTTTTCCCGAATTCTTCTAAAAGGAGGGCAGTGATCAAAAATCCTGAAAAAGTGAAAAAGACATCTACCCCAAAGAAGCCTCCAGGAAAGATTGTTTGAAAGAAGTGGTACAAGAGCACCAAAAGTAAACCTGTAATCCTAATCAAGGAAAACCATTTAATACGCATACGAGTTTATTCCCCACTCAATTAGATCTTAAAAACATCTAATTTTTATTCCATAATACACCTTATTTTATCAAAAAAAGAAGAAAAATCCTACGAGAAAACGTAGGATTTTTTAGCTTCTATAAATTCCATTTTAGAAATTGCGGCCCGACTTATTGTAACCATATTTTTCTACAAAATACTCACGGAATGCCAAGAGATTGTCATCCATGATGGCTTGACGGACTTGCTTCATCAGGTTGAGCAAGAAGTAGAGATTGTGGTAGCTAGTCAAGCGGATACCGAAGGTTTCGTCAGCCTTGAGCAGGTGACGAAGGTAAGCGCGTGTGTAGTTCTTACATGTATAGCAATCACACTCAGGATCCAGTGGCGTAAAATCTTCAGCGAATTGGGCATTTTTGACAACCAAACGACCTTGGCTAGTCATACAAGTCCCATTACGAGCGATACGAGTCGGCAAGACACAGTCAAACATATCCACACCACGAATAACTCCATCGATCAAGCTATCTGGCGCTCCCACACCCATCAAATAGCGAGGTTTGTTTTCAGGCAGCAGTTGAGTTGTGAAGTCCAAGACTGCATTCATTTCTTCGTGCGTTTCTCCCACAGCCAAACCACCGATAGAGTAGCCAGGGAAGTCCATGCTAACAAGGTCGTGAGCTGACTGACGACGAAGGTCTTCAAAGCCCGCTCCCTGCACAATCCCAAACAAGCCTTGGTCGTGCGGACGACGATGAGCTTTCAAACCACGCTCAGCCCAACGGCTGGTACGTTCAATTGATTTCTTAACGTAATCATAGGGTTGGTAAAACTGAGGACATTCGTCAAAGGACATCATGATGTCTGAGCCCAGATTATTCTGGATAGAAATGGCTTTTTCTGGCGATAGGAACATCTTAGAACCATTGAGATGGTTTTTAAAGGTTACCCCTTCTTCTGTGATATTACGGCTATCTGCTAGAGAATAAACCTGGAAACCACCACTATCCGTCAAAATTGGCTGGTCCCAATTCATGAACTTGTGGAGACCACCTGCGCGTGCGATGAGTTCGTCCCCAGGGCGAAGCCACAGATGATAGGTATTAGAGAGGATAATCCCTGAACCCATCTCCTTCAACTCCTCTGGCGACTGGGTTTTAACAGTGGCTTGGGTCCCAACTGGCATAAACATAGGCGTTGGAAAGGTACCGTGCGGCGTGATAATTTCTCCCAGACGAGCTCCCGTGTGTTTTTCTTTCTTAATCAAACGGTATTTGATTGGTGAATCTGACATTTTTTACCTCCGAAGCTGGGAAAAACAGTCCCAGTTCATACTTTGCGCCCAAAGGCATACTGTATGATTTTATCAAAAAAAGCTGGAACTGTCACGAACTATGGTATAATGAAAGAATGAAACACCCAAAAATTGATTTAAAAACTATTCGTCTGCAGGCCAGGCAATTTCAGGATGAAAATCCCCGCCTCTTTCTCGTCTATCTCTTACCTAGCATACTGGTCATCTTATCAGGCTTTCTCAACCCCTTGGCTCGTCTCCAGGAAAGTGTTTTAGAGCAATCCTTTTTCAGCATGCTGGCACAAGTTCTCCAAACCTATCTCTTCCCGCTAGTAGTTTCTTTTATGAGCGCTATTTTTCTAGCAGGTGCTGCCTTTGCGACACTCAGACTCCTCAAGGATCCTGATACGGAACTCTCAGTAAAATCTAGTCTGGCCCTCTTTGCTGAAGAGCGCTTCACACAAACCTTCCTCACCCTCCTCCTCAAACGTTTCTACCTCTTTTTATGGAGCATCCCAAACTTAGTAGGCGTTTATTTTCTCTTTTATAGCAATCTCTTGGCTCGGAGATTTGTCGCCCTACATCCTGAATTTCCAAAATTAGACCTCTCATCCGTTGAAAACGAGCAATTCCTTATGACCTTTGGACTCTACTTTTTCGCGAGTCTCATCTTGATGATTGTGGGCAACAGCCTCTATATCCCGCAACATTACGCCTACTCGCAGGTAGAATTCCTCCTCTGCAATACTCTAGATTTAGGGCAGGCTAAACCCAGTCAAATCCTGAAAACCAGCCGTTTCTTGATGAAAGGTTACAAATTCCAGCGATTTGTCCTTGACCTACAACTACTCCCTTGGTACTTCCTCAACTGGCTCACCTTTGGAATTGCTAGTTTTTCACTCCTTCCCTATATCCAAAACAATCATATCTTCTTTTACAGAGCCCTCCTAGCCCGTAAACGTCGAAATGGATAAGAGCATACAAAAACCAGCGTCCTGAACGACGCTGGTTTTCTTATTTCAAAAGTAACATACTCAGCAGAGTCAAAATAGCAGGCCCGCCTTGCTTCAGAATAATCTTCTTGTCTGCTGTTAGAGAACCGTAGGTCGCTGCACCAAGCACAAATAAAACAAAGATGGTCACAATTTCCAAACTTTGCGAGAAATAAATCCCGTACAAGAGAAAGACACCTATTAAAGCATTATAAATCCCCTGATTTTTAAACAATGAACTCACTGAAGGACGAGCCAGTTCTTCTTTATCCACATTAAACACGCGACTAGTAGTATCTGATTGCGTAGCCACACTTTCCAAATAAAAAATGTAAAAATGCTCCAAAGCAACGATAGTTGCTAAAACAATTGTAAAAATAGACATATTCTTCTCCTTAAATTTCTATCTCTTCTAAGCCAGATTGCAACTTTTCTAACAAGCGACTGAACTCTTCTCGCTCTCCTTTTGTAAGTACACTTTCCATCTGACTCTTTACCTTTATATGTTGTTGGG
>CAUUXT010000075.1:0-5723 GCA_963549015.1 uncultured Streptococcus sp. | reverse complement strand
GATAAGACACAAATAAAAGAGGAAGGAAATCGTGTTGAAACAAAGGATTCGAATAAACCAGAACAAAAAAGAAATCTCCCAAATACAGGAGAGAAGAAAAGAACTAGATTATTTGAGTTAGGCTCTATTTTTTTAATAGTTCTCACTTTTTTGGTAGCAAGAATGAAACGACTAACCTCTGGGAAAATGTAGAAAATAACAAGAAGTAGTGATAGGATTGAAATGTACTCTAAAAGTAGGGTTCAGCCAATGGAATAATATAGAACAGCATCAAACTTTCACTCCTTTTCATGGTATAATAGAACTAGCAAATCAAGTGAGGTAAAGTGATGACAGAAATACTACAATTTCCAGAGGAATTTCTCTGGGGTGGTGCTACGGCAGCTAATCAATGTGAGGGTTCTTATAATCAGGATAGTCGAGGTCTTGCTAATGTCGATGTGGTACCCATTGGACCTGACCGCGAAGCCATTATTACAGGTCAGAAAAAGATGTTTTCTTTTGAGGAGGGCTATTTTTACCCAGCAAAAGAAGCCATTGATATGTACCATCATTATAAGGAAGATATTGCGCTTTTTGCGGAAATGGGCTTTAAGACCTATCGGCTCTCCATTGCTTGGACTCGGATCTTTCCTAAGGGAGATGAAGCAGAGCCAAATGAAGCTGGTCTAGCCTTTTATGAGGATTTATTTAAGGAGTGTCACAAGTATGGGATCCAACCTCTGGTGACTATTACGCATTTCGACTGTCCTATGCATTTGATTGAAGAATACGGTGGTTGGCGCAATCGTCGGATGTTAGACTTCTATGAAAAACTTTGTCGTACACTCTTTACCCGTTATAAGGGTTTGGTCAAATACTGGCTTACCTTCAATGAAATCAACATGATTCTTCATGCACCTTTTATGGGAGCTGGGCTTTGTTTTGAAGAAGGAGAAAATCAAGAACAGGTTAAATACCAAGCCGCCCACCATGAGTTGGTAGCCTCGGCCATGGCGACTAAGCTTGCCCACGAAATTGACCCAGAAAACAGGGTGGGATGTATGTTAGCAGCAGGGCAATACTATCCTAACACAGCCCATCCGAGAGACTACTGGGCTGCTATGGAGGAAGATCGCAAGAGTTACTTCTTCATTGATGTTCAAGCGCGTGGGGAATACCCAAACTACGCCAAGAAGCAGTGGGAACGCGAGGGAATCAAGATAGAAACGACGGCAGAGGATCTAGACTTATTGAAGAATTATACTGTTGACTTTGTTTCCTTCTCTTACTATGCAAGTCGAGTGGCCTCAGGAGATCCAGAAGTTAAAGAATTAACTGCTGGAAATGTCTTTGCCTCTCTCAAAAATCCTTATCTTGAATCCTCAGAATGGGGTTGGCAGATTGACCCACTTGGCCTTCGTATCACCCTCAATGCCATCTGGGATCGTTACCAAAAGCCTATGTTCATCGTAGAAAATGGACTCGGCGCCATGGACACGCCAGATGAAAATGGCTATGTAGCAGATGACTATCGGATTGCCTACTTAGAGGCCCACATCAAGGCTATGCGAGATGCCATATACCAAGATGGAGTTAACTTGCTTGGTTATACGACTTGGGGCTGTATCGATCTGGTTTCAGCTGGAACAGGCGAAATGAACAAGCGCTATGGTTTTATCTATGTGGATCGTGATAATGCAGGTCATGGAAGTCTCAAACGGAGCAAGAAGAAATCCTTTTACTGGTACAAGGATGTCATTGCCAGCAATGGTGCAAGTATTGAGTAGAGCACATTTGTTCACTATTTTTACAAAATCTTCTCCCTACTTTATAAGATAGGAAAAAGAGTTCAATAAGACCTAGCTTTTTGCTATAATGAGGGGAGAAAAATCAGACAGGAGATCGACATGTCAGAACCATTATTTTTACAATCAGTTATGCAAGAAAAAATCTGGGGTGGGACCAAGCTGCGTGATGAGTTTGGTTACGACATTCCAAGTGAAAAAATTGGCGAATACTGGGCTATCTCAGCTCACCCAAATGGAGTTTCTAAGGTCGCTAATGGGCGCTTTGAGGGAACAGACCTAGCCACATTGTATGCGGAACACCGTGAATTGTTTGGCAATCGTCCAGAGCCTGTATTTCCACTGTTGACCAAAATTCTCGATGCCAATGACTGGCTCAGCGTCCAAGTTCACCCAGACGATGCCTATGGACTAGAGCATGAAGGCGAACTTGGAAAAACAGAATGCTGGTATATCATCGCAGCAGACGAAGGTTCAGAGATTATCTATGGTCACAATGCCAAGTCAAAAGAAGAACTCCGCCAGCAAATCGAAGACAAGAACTGGGATGCTTTGCTGACAAAAGTACCAGTGAAGGCTGGAGATTTCTTCTATGTACCAAGTGGCACCATGCACGCTATCGGCGCAGGTATCTTGATTCTTGAAACCCAGCAGTCTAGCGATACCACCTACCGTGTCTATGACTTTGACCGTAAGGACGACAAGGGCAACTTGCGTGAACTTCACCTTGAAAAATCTATCGATGTTTTAAACATTGGTGAGCCTGCTAATAGCCGTCCTGTCACTGTCAAAGCAGATGATTTGCGTTCCACTCTCCTTGTTTCTAATGAATTCTTTGCAGTTTACAAGTGGGAAATCACTGGAAAAGTTGATTTTGAAAAGACAGCTGACTACAGCTTGTTGAGCGTCTTGGCTGGTCAAGGTCAGCTTACTGTTGACGGAAAAAACTATCCAATCCAAAAAGGCAGCCACTTTATCCTACCAAGTGATGTTGAAGCTTGGATCTTGGAAGGGCAAGGTTTGGAATTGATTGTGAGCCATCCATAAAAAAAGAAAGGGCCTGAGTTCATACTCAATGAAAATCAAAGAGCAAACTAGGAAACTAGCCGCAGGTTGTACTTGAGTACGGCAAGGCGACGTTGACGTGGTTTGAATTTGATTTTCGAAGAGTATCACTACTCAAGTCCTTTTTGATTACATAAATTGGGCTATAAAAACCACGATGATGATGATTGGAATGATGAAACGAAGGAGGAAGAGCCAGACTTGGAAAAGTCCCTGTTTCCATGCTCTTTCATCGAGATGGAGTTCCTCCATAGCAAGAGCCTTTTTAAAGATGTAGCCTGTAAAAAGTGACAGGCAGAGAGCTCCAAATGGCATGAGGAGATTGGAAACCAAGAAATCCATGGCATCAAAGAAGGTCTTTCCAAAGATGTGAACATCCGCCATAACTCCATAGGATAGGGCTGAAGGAATTCCAAAAACAAAGGTCAAGATTCCTAAAATGGCACTCCACTTAGCCCGCTTGCTGTTGTCCTGATTGGTGACATTGCCCACATTGATTTCCAGCATGACTACAGAAGAAGTGACCGTCGCAAAGAGGAAGAGCAAGAGGAAAAGGATGTAGAAAATGGTTCCAAAGGGCATCTTGTCAAAGAGTTGTGGCAAGACGATGAAGAGGAGGCTTGGCCCACCTTCGGACTGGATGTTGAAGGCCGACATGGCTGGGAAAATGGCTAGACCTGCCATGATGGATACCGAGATGTTCATGGCTACAATGGAGATTCCTGATTGGACTAGATTGGTTTTCTTGTCCAAGTAGGAAGCATAGGTCAGCATGGCTGTGACCCCTAATGAAAGGGCAAAGAAAGACTGTCCTAGAGCATAAAGGAAGCCAGCACTGGTCAGTTTTGAGAAGTCTGGTTTTAGGAAGTAAAGAACGCCTTCCATGGCATTTGGTAAGCTGAGAGAGCGCCCAATGATCACGACAAAGATGATAAAGAGCAGAGGCATCATGACTTTCGAAGCTCTTTCAATCCCTTTTTGAACCCCACGTGATACAATAAAGATATTCAACAAGATAAAGATAGCTTGAGCCCCTAGGGCAATGGCTGGGTTTGAAATGATTGAAGTAAATAACTGAGCGTAATCACCCGTTCCGCTGAGTTGGAACAATTTCCCAAACTCAATGCCTAGATAGACTAAAATCCATCCTCCAATGACACTGTAAAAGGATAGGAGGATAAAGAGGGCAAAGGCACCAATCCAACCGATAAAATTGTATTTGCTATTCTTGCCCAGTTTTCCAAAGGTTTTGATAGCAGAAACACCAGCACTACGGCCAAGGGCAAACTCAGCAAGCAAGAGCGGGAAACCGATTAAAATAGTAGAAATGAGAAAGACTAGTAAAAAGCCTCCCCCGCCATTAGCAGCAGTCATGTAGGGAAACTTCCAAACGGCACCAAGTCCGATGGCTGAACCAGCAGATGCTAGGATAAAGCCAAGTTTCGAGCCCCATTGCGATTTTTCTGACATAGTTAAACTCCAATTTTGTTTTTTAAAATAAGAAAAGGCTACTTGAGTTGTCAAATAGCCTTCTCTCAATGGCTCTTTATGAGCCTTCTGTTTGATTGATAGACTTGACTATCCTATCATGTTTTCTAATGTCTGTCAAGAAAACCATTTTCAAGTTTTCACACCTTTCTCATAAAGTTAAAAAATTTTCGCAAAAATACTTGACTCTGACCTAAGGGGAGGGGTTATACTGTCCTTGTAAGGAGGAAATCATGTACCATATCAAAGAAGCTGCGCAGCTTTCAGGTGTCTCTGTCAAGACCCTGCACCACTATGACAAGATAGGACTCTTGGTCCCCTTAAAGTCGGAAAACGGCTATCGAACCTATAGTCAAGAGGATTTGGAACGCCTTCAGGTCATACTGTATTATAAATATCTAGGCTTTTCTTTAGAAAAAATAGCAGAGCTGTTAAAAGGAGAATCATCAGATTTATTGACTCATTTGACTAGGCAGTTGGACTATTTGACCCAAGAAAGGCAACATCTGGATACCTTGATTTCCACCTTGCAAAAAACCATTCAAGAACAAAAAGGAGAAAGAAAAATGACCATTGAGGAAAAATTCACTGGATTTAGTTATCAAGACAATCAAAAATACCACCAAGAGGCGGTAGAGAAATATGGTCAAGAAGTCATGGACCAAGCCCTCGAACGCCAAAAGGGTCGCGAAGATGAGTCTACGGCCGCCTTTAACCAAGTCTTTCAAACTTTGGCGCAAAATCTTCAAGCTGGTTTACCTGCAACAGCAACTGAAAACCAAGAGCAAGCAGCTAAGCTCTTGCAAGCCATTCGCACTTATGGATTTGACTGCTCTATTGAAGTCTTCGGACATATCGGTAAAGGATACGTCTATAACCCAGAGTTCAAGGAAAACATTGATAAATTTGGACCTGGGACAGCCCAGTACACATCAGATGCCATTGCAGCTTACGTTCAGACAAATGCAGAATAAATAGGCTAGGAATTTCCTAGCCTATTTTTTACTTCAAATCATAAAGCCAGTTTTCGCCGTCTTTATAGTAGAAGAACACACTGAGATCCTCCTCTACAAATATACGAAGCGTATCAGACATATCATTGGTTGCAAATTTTAGTTGAGAGAGATTTTCAAAATCTTCCCACCAAACCTTTCCTTCGTCTGAAGATTGGAGTTCACCGGTAAAGTGTTCGGTCTTGTAAAATAGGACGACATAACGGTAATCCTCGTCGTCGTACCAGTTTTTGATACCACAGAGTTGGGGTTTGGAAATGGTCAGACCAGTTTCTTCTTTCACTTCACGAATGACAGCGTCGACAAAGGATTCGCCACGTTCAACATGACCTCCAGGGAAGGTAATACCAGGCCAGTCAGGGCTCACTCG
>CAUUXT010000074.1:0-5725 GCA_963549015.1 uncultured Streptococcus sp. | reverse complement strand
TTCCTTTTACAGATCAGCAGGATCGTAAGCCAGACTTTTTAGGATAGCAGAATATGAGGAGACAAATATAACATTTTCTTGTTGACGGGGATATTGGTGCATCATGCATCCATTTGCCAACAAGAATCAACAGAAAATAAAAGGAGGACTCATATGTCAATTACAAAACTTTTACAGATTCAATATCCAATTTTCCAAGGGGCTATGGCTCAAATCTCACACTATCAACTAGCAGCAGCTGTTTCTGAGGCTGGAGGTCTGGGAATTATCGCTTCGGGTGGTATGACCGGAGAGCAGTTGCGAGAAGAAATTCGTGAACTGAGAAAGTTGACAGATAAGCCTTTTGGTGTCAACATCATGTTGATGATGAAAAATATCAAGGATATTGTGACCGTTATCATCGAAGAAAAGGTTCCAGTGGTAACTACAGGTGCAGGAACTCCTAAGCATATCATGCCTTACTTGAAAGAAGCAGGAATCAAGGTTATTCCAGTTATTGCCAGTGTCAAGCATGCTCAAAAAATGCAAGAATTGGGAGTTGATGCTGTAATCGCTGAAGGTTCAGAAGCTGGTGGCCATATTGGAGAGACCAATACAATGGCTCTTATCCCACAAATCGTTGATGCTGTAACGATTCCAGTCATTGCTGCAGGAGGTGTGGCAGATGGTCGTGGACTTGCTGCTGCGATTGCACTAGGTGCACAAGGAGTTCAAATGGGAACAGTTTTTCTTGCTTCAGAAGAATGCCCGATTTCTCCAGCCTATAAAGAAGCTATTTTGGCGGCAAGTGATACAGCGACTGCGGTTACAGGTCGCATCGCGGGAGCGCCAGTTCGTTGTATTCGCAATGAGATGACGGATCACTACATTGAATTAGAGCAGAAAGGTACAAACCGAGAGGAACTGGAAGAAATTACGATCGGTTCCCTATCTAAGGCTGTCTATGAAGGTGATACAGTTCATGGTTCAATGATGAGCGGACAAATTGCGGGTTTGGTGAAAGACATCAAACCATGTAAGACTATTTTAGAATCAATTGTGAAACAGGCGCAAGAGTGCCTACAAGACATTCGACTAGAATTAGGTGAATAATGTAATCTAGGTGGAAGATTCTGCACTGATGTGGAAAAAGGAGAGCGAGGCATTTGCTATCCTTTTTTATATATGGTTTCTTTAAGAGCATCTTGCTATAATAAAAGCAGTGCTTTCTCTTTAAAGGTCGCTTTTTAAGGGCTTTTGTGATATAATAATGCGCAAGAGGTTTAGAATGAAAAAAAATAATTTAATCCCGTTTTCTGCAGTCTTGCTAGGACTTGCAACTTTCGGAATCTTAACTTTGCTGATTATTTTTTCACATAATCTTGCTGTAACAATCACTGTTTTATTTTTATTTGTACTGCTTTATCTGCTTTTATTTGTATGGCAAAAAAAACAGTACGAAAAGAGCGAAATTGAACAAATCCAATATGTAAATCACCAAGCCGAAAATAGCTTGAGTACTTTGCTTGATCAAATGCCGGTTGGAGTCCTGAAATTAGACTTATCTAGTGGCGAAGTGGAATGGTTTAATCCCTATGCTGAGCTGATTTTGACTACTGAAGAAGGGGAAATTGATGTTGAGTTAATTCAAACCATCATCAAGGCTTCTATTGGGAATCCAGGTTCGTATGCTACCTTGGGCGAAACACGATATGCTGTTCATATGGACAAGAATTCGGGTGTTTTATATTTCTTTGATGTTTCTGGGGAGTACGAAGCGACTGTCGAATTGGTAACTAGTCGTCCAGTCATTGGGGTCATCTCAGTGGATAATTACGATGATTTGGAGGATGCGACGTCTGACTCTGATATCAGCCATATCAATAGCTTTGTAGCTAATTTTGTTTCAGAATTTGCTAGTAAGTATGCTATGTTTTCTCGCCGTGTGGGGATGGATCGTTTTTATTTATTCACAGATTACACAGTACTCGAGGAATTGATGAATGACAAATTCTCTGTTATTGATGCTTTCCGAGAAGAATCAAAACAGAGGCAGCTACCCCTAACTTTAAGTATGGGATTTTCTTATGGTGATGGAAATCATGAAGAGATAGGGAAAATTGCCTTGCTCAACTTGAACTTAGCAGAAGTTCGCGGTGGTGACCAGGTGGTGGTCAAGGAAAATGATGAGACCAAGAATCCAGTCTACTTCGGTGGAGGAACTGCTGCGTCTATCAAACGTACTCGTACACGTACGAGAGCCATGATGACAGCCATTTCTGATAAGATTCGAAGTGTTGACCAGGTTTTTGTAGTCGGTCATAAAAATCTAGATATGGATGCCTTGGGCTCTGCTGTCGGTATGCAGTTGTTTGCAAGTAATATTATTGAGAGCAGTTATGCTGTCTATGATGCAGATAAAATGTCAGCAGATATCGAGCGTGCTATCCAGTTCTTAAAGAAGGAAGATACTACGAAACTCTTATCTCTTACAGATGCGATGAAGCTAGTTACAAGCCGTTCGTTATTGATTTTAGTGGATCACTCCAAGACGGCTTTGACCTTATCGAAAGATTTTTATAATTTGTTTACTCAAACCATTGTTATTGACCATCATAGACGTGACCAGGATTTCCCTGAGAATGCAGTCATCACCTATATTGAAAGTGGGGCAAGTAGTGCCAGTGAGCTGGTCACAGAATTGATTCAGTTCCAAAATTCTAAGAAAAATCGTTTGAGTCGTATGCAGGCTAGCGTACTGATGGCTGGAATGATGCTGGATACCAAGAATTTCACATCTCGCGTGACGAGTCGAACCTTTGATGTGGCTAGCTACCTGAGAACACGTGGAAGTGACAGTATTGCTATCCAGGAGATTGCTGCGACAGATTTTGAAGAGTATCGTGAGGTAAATGAACTCATTTTACAAGGTCGTAAGTTAGGTTCAGATATCTTGATTGCCCAAGCTAAGGACTCAACGACTTATGACACCGTTGTTATCAGTAAGGCTGCCGATGCTATGCTGGCCATGTCCGGTATTGAGGCTAGTTTCGTTCTGGCAAAAAATACACAAGGATTTATCTCCATCTCGGCTCGAAGCCGTAGTAAAATCAATGTGCAACGCATTATGGAAGAGCTAGGTGGCGGAGGCCATTTTAATCTAGCGGCTGCGCAAATCGAGAATATGAGTCTGTCAGAAGCAGGAGAAAAATTGACTCAACTAATCTTGGATGAACTAAAGGAAAAGGAGAAAGAAGAATGAAAGTAATCTTTTTAGCAGATGTTAAAGGAAAAGGAAAAAAGGGCGAAATCAAGGAAGTGCCAACTGGCTATGCTCAAAACTTCCTGATTAAAAAGAATTTGGCCAAGGAAGCGACTGCTCAAGCAGTGGGTGAGTTGCGTGGAAAACAAAAATCAGAAGAAAAGGCTCATGCTGAAATGATTGCCGAAGCAAAAGCCATCAAGGCTAAGCTTGAAGCAGAAGAAACGGTTGTAGAGTTTGTTGAAAAGGTTGGACCGGATGGCCGTACATTTGGCTCCATCACTAACAAGAAAATTGCAGAAGAATTGCAAAAGCAGTTTGGTATTAAGATTGACAAACGCAATATTCAAGTGCAAGCACCAATTCGAGCAGTAGGTTTGATTGATGTACCAGTGAAGATCTATCAAGATGTTACAAGTATCATCAATCTTCGTGTAAAAGAAGGTTAAGTTTACAACTTGTTGACAAGATTGTAAAAGGAAGGAAAGTCGGATGGCAGAAGTAGAGGAACTGCGAGTTCAACCTCAGGATATTTTGGCAGAACAATCTGTTCTGGGGGCTATTTTTATAGATGAGAGTAAGCTCGTTTTTGTCCGAGAATACATTGATTCTCGCGACTTCTTTAAGTATGCTCATCGGTTGATTTTCCAAGCAATGGTAGATTTGTCGGATCGTGGGGAAGCAATTGATGCGACGACAGTTCGGACGATTTTGGATAGTCAAGGGAATCTCCAAAATATTGGTGGCTTGTCTTACCTTGTTGAAATTGTCAACTCTGTACCAACTTCAGCTAATGCGGAATATTATGCTAAAATTGTAGCTGAAAAGGCTATGCTACGTCGCTTGATTTCCAAGTTGACAGAGTCTGTCAACCAAGCCTATGAAGCTTCTAAGCCTGCAGATGAAATCATCGCTCAGGCTGAAAAGGGACTCATAGATGTTAGCGAAAACGCCAATCGTAGTGGGTTCAAGAACATCCGAGATATTCTAAATATCAACTTTGGGAACCTAGAAGTTCGGTCACAACAAACAACGGATATCACTGGTATTGCAACGGGTTACCGTGATTTGGACCATATGACGACAGGTCTCCATGAGGAGGAATTAATTATTCTAGCGGCGCGACCAGCAGTTGGTAAGACAGCTTTTGCCTTGAACATTGCTCAGAACATTGGGACTAAGTTGGACAAGACGGTAGCTATCTTTTCACTGGAAATGGGTGCGGAAAGTCTAGTAGACCGTATGTTGGCGGCCGAAGGCTTGGTGGAGTCTCATTCTATCCGTACAGGTCAATTGACTGATGAGGAGTGGCAAAAGTATACCATTGCTCAAGGGAACCTAGCCAACGCGAGTATCTATATCGATGATACGCCAGGGATTCGAATCACGGAAATTCGTTCGCGCTCACGCAAACTAGCTCAAGAAACGGGCAATCTAGGATTGATTTTGATCGACTACCTACAGCTTATCACAGGGACTGGTCGTGAGAACCGCCAACAAGAAGTTTCTGAAATTTCTCGTCAGTTGAAAATTCTAGCCAAGGAATTAAAAGTTCCAGTCATTGCTCTCAGCCAGTTATCCCGTGGAGTGGAACAGCGTCAGGATAAGAGACCAGTCTTGTCTGATATTCGTGAATCGGGTTCTATCGAGCAGGATGCGGATATCGTAGCTTTTCTATACCGTGACGATTACTACGATCGTGCTGGTGAAGAAGAGGAAGGAATTCCAAATAACAAGGTAGAGGTTATCATCGAGAAAAACCGTAGTGGAGCTCGTGGAACGGTGGAATTGATTTTCCAAAAAGAATACAATAAATTTTCAAGTATCTCAAAGAGGGAGGCATAAGATGTCAGATGCATTTACAGATGTAGCCAAGATGAAAAAAATCAAAGAAGAGATCAAGGCGCATGAGGGACAAGTCGTTGAAATGACTTTGGAGAATGGCCGTAAGCGTCAAAAAAACAGACTGGGTAAGTTAATTGAGGTTTATCCATCTTTATTTATCGTTGAATTTGGGGATGTTGAGGGAGACAAACAAGCCAATGTTTATGTTGAATCCTTCACCTACTCAGATATCTTGACAGAGAAGAACTTGATTCGCTATCTAGACCAAGAATCCTAAAATGAAGTGAGCTTTGCTCACTTTTTTCTTTTTCTCCCGAATAGTATAAAGGAGGGGAACCTCGGAAATTTATATTATTAAGGAGAATGAATGACGTTTTTTAAATCAGGAGTTAAGAAGAGTAGATATACTCAGTTGGGTGTAGGGCTGGCTACTTTGTTCGTTACGAGTACTTTTTTGTTTGGTGGGGAATCGGTTCAGGCCGACAGTGTAGCGCGTGGAGATGACTATCCGCTTCACTACAAAAATGGTAGTGTTGAAATCGATCAGTGGCGGATGTATTCTCGCCAGTGTACGTCTTTTGCGGCCTTTCGTTTGAGTAGTGTGAATGGCTTTGAGATCCCGCCTGCTTATGGAAATGC
>CAUUXT010000073.1:0-5735 GCA_963549015.1 uncultured Streptococcus sp. | reverse complement strand
AAAAGAAAAATATTAGAGTCATTTATACAAAAACTAGACCTAATTTATGTCTAGTCGGTTAATATTTCATATAACTCAAATAATCGTACGAGTGTCTTGAATACCTCTGGATAAATATAATCTGTTGGGACATATCGTCTATTCTCTGATGATGCTCTTAGAACGATAAGGTATGGAGTGTTACCTAAAAGTTACTGAAGTTTGAAAAAAGAGTCTATTTTATATAATTCAAACATCCTAAAATCCTATTAAATCAAGGTTGTAGGTTTTAAAAAATGTAGGAATTGAACTCAAAATTCAGTGTCCGCAAGGACGTGCCGGTTCGACCCCGGCCGCCGGTATAGTAATAAGAACAAGGTTTTTTGACCTTGTTTTTTTATTTCTTACTAAATTGTATCTTGTTAATAGTGGGATAATGGTTCAGTAATTATTTTTGCGTGATTTTCTAATCTTTTGACTTGTTTTTTGGTAGAATATTACTTATTCACAATTTATTTTGATTATGAAAGAGTTTGGTGATTAATGTCTCGGTCTGTTGAATTACTAAAGAAGCGCTACTTAGAAAATATAAAAGAGAAGCCGGATTTATTTATGGGAATTGAGCTGGAGTATCCTGTTATCAATTTAGAGGGTAAAGCTACAGATAGTGAAGTTGTTAAGGATCTCTTTCGGTATTTACCATCAGTTCTGGGTTTTACGATTGAAAAAGTAGATGACTTTGGAAATCCAATTCAGTTACTTGATCCAGTTAGCCAAGATACTATCTTATTCGAAGTCTCCTATACAACTATCGAGTTTGCCTTTGGTAGGGCGGAATCCATCCAAGAGGTTGAAGTGCGTTTTCGAGATTATATGGATCTGATTCAGAAAAAGCTGAGTAAAGCAAATCATGCAATTATTGGTTCTGGAATCCATCCTTATTGGGATAAAAATGATAATCAACCGGTTGCTTATGCACGTTATCAGATGTTAATGAACTATTTGAAGTTGAGCAGAACTGTTCTAGGGACGGATTTACACGATTACCCGGAATACGGTGCTTTTATCTGTGGAAGTCAAGTTCAATTGGATGTTTCAAAGTCTAACTATTTGCGTGTAATCAATGCATTTAACCAGATTGAAGCTGCCAAAGCCTTTTTATTTGCCAATTCTGAGTTTTCAGGGGAAGATTGGGATACCAAAATTTCGAGAGATATTTTTTGGGAAGAATCCATGCATGGTATCTATCCAGAGAATGTAGGTGTCAATACTAGACTATTTAAAGATGAGGATGATTTTTTTGACTATCTAAATCATTCTGCAATCTTTACCGCGGAACGTGATGGCGAAACCTATTATTTTTATCCGATTCAGGCTAGGGACTATTTGGCTACACCTGAAATCCAAGCATTTACCTTTAATGGGGATGAGGTGTTAATTCATCCTCAGGAGGAGGATTTCCAAACTCATCGTAGTTACCAGTACCAAGACTTAACGACTCGAGGAACAGTTGAGTTTCGTAGTGTATGTACGCAACCCTTGAATCGTACTTTTGCTGCGACGGCTTTTCATTTGGGTTTGTTGCTTAATTTAAATAAGTTAGAAGCTTACTTGCAATCTGCGCCATTTTTTACCACATTTGGTCGTGATTACAAGTCATTGAGGCGACAATTTTCTAAGAAAATGCTCACAGATGAGGAAGAAACTGCAATTGTCGAGTTTTCAAAAGGCTTACTCCTTCTAGCTGAGGAAGGACTGGAGAAGAGAGGTAAGCAAGAAATGGCCTATTTACAGCCCTTGAGAGACAAATTGGGATTATAATTTTTGCTATAAAGCGAGAATTTTCTGAAAAATCATGATATAATGGAAGAGACTATAGATAAAGGATAGAGATTCATGACATTAGTTTATCAATCAACGCGTGATGCCAATAATACAGTAACTGCCAGCCAAGCTATTTTGCAAGGTTTGGCGACGGATGGTGGTTTGTTTACACCGCTTTCTTATCCAAAGGTCGATTTGGACTTTGAAAAATTGAAAGATGCTTCTTACCAAGAAGTTGCTAAGTTAGTTTTGTCAGCATTTTTAGATGACTTTACTGCAGAGGAGTTGGACTACTGTATCAACAATGCCTACGATAGCAAGTTTGATACTCCAGCTATTGCGCCATTGGTGAAACTGGATGGGCAATACAATTTGGAACTGTTCCATGGTTCTACGATTGCCTTCAAGGATATGGCTTTGTCTATCTTGCCATACTTTATGACAACAGCGGCTAAAAAGCATGGTTTGGAGAACAAGATTGTCATTTTGACAGCGACATCTGGTGATACTGGGAAAGCTGCTATGGCAGGGTTTGCGGATGTTCCTGGAACTGAAATTATCGTCTTTTATCCAAAAGATGGTGTCAGCAAGGTACAAGAGTTGCAAATGACTACTCAGACTGGCGACAATACTCATGTTATTGCTATTGATGGTAACTTTGACGATGCGCAAACAAACGTGAAGCACATGTTTAACGATGTGGAACTTCGTGAAAAATTGGCTACCAATAAGCTACAGTTTTCATCAGCTAACTCTATGAATATTGGCCGTTTGGTACCACAGGTTGTTTATTATGTCTATGCCTACGCTCAGTTGGTCAAGGCTGGTGAGATTGTGGCTGGTGAAAAGGTCAATTTCACAGTACCAACAGGAAACTTTGGAAACATCTTAGCTGCCTTTTATGCTAAGCAAATTGGTCTACCAGTTGGCAAATTGATCTGTGCTTCAAATGACAATAATGTTTTAACTGACTTCTTTAAAACACGTGTTTACGATAAGAAACGTGAGTTTAAGGTAACGACTAGTCCATCTATGGATATCTTGGTATCTTCAAACTTGGAGCGTTTGATTTTCCATCTTTTGGGGAATAATGCGGTTAAGACAACTGAACTCATGAATGCCTTGAATACACAAGGACAATATGAATTGACAGACTTTGATGCAGAGATTCTGGATCTCTTTGCAGCTGAATATGCGACTGAGGAAAAAACTGCGGCAGAAATTAAACGTGTTTATCAAACAGATGCTTACATCGAGGACCCACACACAGCTGTTGCCTCAGCAGTTTATAGAAAATACCAAGCGGCTACTGGCGATGCGACTAAGACAGTGATTGCTTCAACAGCTAGTCCATACAAGTTCCCAGTGGTTGCCGTAGAAGCGGTAACAGGAAAAGCAGGCTTGACTGACTTTGAAGCCTTGGCTCAATTACATGAAATCTCAGGAGTGGCAGTGCCACCAGCAGTTGATGGCCTAGAAACGGCTCCAGTTCGTCATAAAACAACAGTGGCAGCTGCTGACATGCAAGCAGCGGTTGAGGCATATCTAGGACTTTAAGACAGAGAGAGTAAACTCGGTTGGGAAACCAACTGAGTTTCTTTTCATCAGGAGGAGAGATTGTTTAAGAAAAATAAAGACATTCTTAATATTGCATTGCCAGCTATGGGTGAAAACTTTTTACAGATGCTCATGGGGATGGTGGACAGTTACTTGGTCGCTCACTTGGGCTTAATCGCTATTTCGGGTGTTTCAGTGGCTGGCAATATTATCACGATTTACCAGGCGATTTTCATCGCTCTGGGAGCTGCTATTTCCAGCGTTATTTCAAAAAGTTTGGGGCAGAAGGATCGGTCTAAGCTAGCCTATCATGTGACTGAGGCGTTGAAGATTACTTTACTATTAAGTCTCCTTTTAGGAGCTTTGTCTATCTTCGCTGGACAAGAGATGATAGGACTTTTGGGGACTGAACAGGATGTGGCCGAAAGTGGAGGACTCTATCTATCTTTGGTGGGTGGATTGATTGTTCTCTTGGGATTAATGACCAGTTTAGGAGCCTTGATTCGTGCAACGCATAATCCTCGTCTCCCCCTATATGTCAGTCTTTTATCCAATGCCTTGAATATTCTCTTTTCCAGTCTAGCTATTTTTATCCTTGATATGGGGATAGCGGGTGTTGCTTGGGGGACTATCTTGTCTCGTTTGGTTGGTCTTGTGATTTTGTGGTCACAATTAAAACTGCCTTATACGAAACCGACTTTTGGACTGGATAAAGACTTACTGACCTTGGCTTTGCCAGCAGCTGGAGAGCGGCTTATGATGAGGGCTGGAGATGTAGTGATCATTGCTTTGGTCGTTTCTTTTGGGACGGAGGCAGTAGCGGGAAATGCAATCGGGGAGGTTTTGACCCAGTTTAACTATATGCCTGCCTTTGGCGTCGCTACGGCAACGGTCATGCTGGTGGCTCGAGCAGTTGGAGAGGATAATTGGAAAAGAGTAGATAATTTGAGCAAACAAACCTTTTGGCTTTCTCTGCTCCTCATGATGCCCTTGACATTTAGTATCTATGCCTTAGGGATACCACTGACTCATCTATATACGACCAATCCTGTAGCGGTTGAAGCTAGCGTTTTGGTGGCACTGTTCTCACTACTAGGGACTCCCATGGCGACAGGGACAGTTATTTATACGGCGGTTTGGCAGGGCTTGGGAAATGCTCGCCTTCCCTTTTATGCGACAAGTATAGGGATGTGGTGTATCCGTATTGGGACAGCTTATCTGATGGGCATTGTTCTTGGTTGGGGCTTGCCTGGTATTTGGGCAGGGACTCTTTTGGATAATGGTTTCCGTTGGTTATTTCTACGTTACCGTTACCAACGTTATATGATGTTGAAAGGATAGGAAATGCAAAAAACAGCTTTTATTTGGGATTTAGACGGGACTTTATTGGATTCTTACGAAGCGATTTTATCAGGGATTGAGGAGACCTTTGCTCAGTTTTCTATTCCTTATGATAAGGAGAAAGTGAGAGAGTTTATCCTCAAGTATTCTGTGCAGGATTTGCTTGTGCAGGTGTCAGAAGAGAGAAAACTGGATGCGGAAGTGCTCAATCAGGTGCGTGCCCAGAGCTTGTCTGAGAAAAATGCCCAGGTAGTTTTGATGCCAGGTGCGCGTGAAGTGCTAGCTTGGGCAGACCAAGCAGGGATTCAACAGTTTATCTATACTCATAAGGGGGACAATGCTTTTACTATTCTAAGAGACTTGGGGTTGGAATGCTATTTCACAGAGATTCTAACCAGTCAGAGTGGCCTTGAGCGCAAGCCTCATCCAGAAGCGGCTAACTATCTGCTAGACAAGTATCAGCTGGATCCTGAGAGCACCTATTATATAGGAGACCGGATTTTGGATGTGGAATTTGCCCAGAATGGTGGAATCCAAAGCATCAACTTTTTAGAATCTTCTTTTGAAGGCAATCACAGAATTCAAGAGTTAGCAGATATTCCTCATATTTTTGAGAGTAAGTAACGAGAAGATTGTGTCAGTTGTGTGACAGAGACCTAACAAACTATTTCAAGTAATCGAGTTTGTTACAAGGAATAGACAGTTCTGTTAAATAGGCCCGAGAGGGCTTTTTTTCTGCTTTTTTTGTGTTATGATAGACGGGTACTCATTTGAAAGGAATATGAACGAATGAAGAAAAGAATTATTTTTGCCTCAACAGTAGCCTTGTCATTTGCCCCAGTATTGGCAACCCAAGCAGAGGAGATCCTTTGGACTGCTCGTACCGTTGAGCAAATCAAAAACGATTTGACTAAAACGGACAACAAAACAAGCTATACAGTACAGTATGGTGATACTTTGAGCACCATTGCAGAAGCTCTGGGAGTAGACGTGACGGTTCTTGCTAATTTGAACAAAATCACTAATATGGACTT
>CAUUXT010000072.1:0-5818 GCA_963549015.1 uncultured Streptococcus sp. | reverse complement strand
TATCGCTGTTGGTTTGGTTGATGTATCAAGCATTGATTTTTCTAATAACCATGTAGGTGCAGCCTTTGAAGATTTGAAGACAATTTTTGGCGCAGCACTTGGTTCACAAGGATTGGGTGCTTTAATCTCAGACACTGCTCGTCTACCGGAAACACTTATGGCTATTCTGGCCTTCTCGTTGACAGATATTTTTGACACAATTGGTACCTTGATTGGTACAGGTGAAAAAGTCGGTATCGTAGCGACAAATGGTGAAAATCACCAATCAGATAAGTTGGATAAGGCTCTTTACTCTGACTTGATTGGTACTTCAATTGGTGCCATTGCAGGTACTTCAAACGTAACGACTTATGTTGAGTCTGCTGCTGGTATTGGTGCGGGTGGACGTACTGGATTGACTGCTTTGGTAGTTGCGATTTGTTTTGCAATTTCAAGTTTCTTTAGTCCACTTTTGGCAATTGTTCCATCAGCTGCGACGGCTCCAATTTTGATTATCGTTGGGATTATGATGCTTGGTAGCTTGAAAAACATCCATTGGGATGATATGGCTGAAGCTGTCCCTGCCTTCTTTACATCTATCTTCATGGGATTCAGCTACTCTATCACACAAGGGATTGCAGTTGGTTTCTTGACTTATACGTTGACAAAAGTTGTCAAAGGTCAAGCAAAGGACGTGCACGCGATGATTTGGATTTTGGATGCCTTGTTTATCCTTAACTATATCAGTATGGCTCTTTAAATGATATAATACTAGAAAAGGGGTTATCCCCCTTTTACTATAAGGAGGTATATCATGAAAGAAAAGACGATCTGGCAAGAGGTTTGGGACAGAGGGATGTGGATCCTCATCCTTTTAGCAGCTTTTGTCCTATCACAATTTCCTTTAGGGTTATCCGCTTGGTTGACTTCTAGACAATTTCCGCTTTTGCAGTCAGGACTCTTAGTTGGTATCTTGTCCATTGCCGTTCTGATAGTATTCATTATCGGTGCGCGGAAAACAAAGCTTGCTACCTTTAATCTATCCTTTTTTAAGGCAAAAGACTTGGCTCGCTTGGTGTTGAGTTATCTGGTGATTCTTGCGACAAATCTCTTGGGTTCACTCCTGCTTCGACTAACAAATGAGGTGACAACCAATAACCAATCAACGCTGAATGGTTTGGTTCAGAATAGTTCCTTGATTTCTACCTTCTTCTTGATTGTATTGGTTGCTCCTATTTGTGAGGAAATTTTGTGTCGTGGGATTATTCCCCAAAAGATTTTCCGTGGAAAAGAAAAACTAGGTTTTATTGTGGGTGCAATCGTCTTTGCCTTGCTTCATATGCCAACCAATCTACCTTCTGTGATTATTTATGGAGGAATGTCAACGGTTTTGACTTGGACAGCCTATAAGACTGAGCGTTTGGAGATGTCCATTTTGCTTCATATGATTCTCAATGGTATTGCATTTTGTTTGTTGGCCTTATTGGTATTGATTAGTAGAAATCTAGGTCTATCATTCTAAACCATTAGCCCGCTTGGAAAAGATGAATACTAGCGTGTTCATCTTTTTCTTTTTATGGTAGAATAGAGAGATAATATGGTGAAAAACCTTGAGGGAGTGACCGATATGTCCAATAAAGTCAACCGTGAAAAAACAGCTATTTGTGGAATTATCAATGTGACGCCAGATTCCTTTTCGGATGGTGGGCAGTTTTTTGCTCTTGACCAGGCGCTCCAGCAGGCTCATAAATTGATAGCAGAAGGAGCGAGCATGCTAGATATCGGTGGAGAATCGACTCGGCCGGGCAGTAGCTATGTTGAGATAGAAGAGGAAATCCAGCGTGTTGTTCCAGTGATCAAAGCGATTCGTAAGGAAAGTGATGTCCTCATTTCTGTCGATACATGGAAAAGTCAGGTGGCAGAAGCTGCCTTGGCTGCTGGTGCCAATCTGGTAAATGACATTACGGGTCTCATGGGAGATGAGAAAATGGCGGATGTGGTTGCTAAGGCTGGTGCGAAAGTGGTTATCATGTTTAATCCAGTTATGGCGCGACCTCAGCATCCTAGCTCGCTCATATTTCCTCATTTTGGCTTTGGACAAGCTTTTACAGAGAAAGAGTTAGCTGACTTTGAAAAAATGCCAATCGAAGATTTGATGAAGGCTTTCTTTGAACGAGCTCTAGTGAGAGCGAATCAAGCTGGAATTGCAAGAGAAAATATTCTGCTGGATCCAGGAATTGGCTTTGGTCTGACCAAGAAAGAAAATCTCCTTCTTCTACGTGATCTGGATAAACTACACCAGCAAGGCTATCCAATTTTTCTTGGAGTTTCGCGTAAGCGATTTGTCATCAATATCCTAGAAGAAAATGGTTTTGAAGTCAATCCTGAGACCGAACTTGGTTTCCGCAATCGGGACACAGCTTCGGCTCATGTAACCAGTATCGCTGCGAGACAGGGTGTAGAAGTAGTGCGCGTGCACGATGTAGCCAGTCACAAGATGGCGGTTGAAATTGCGTCAGCTATTCGATTGGCAGAAGATGCGGAAAATCTAGATTTAAAACAATATAAGTAAGATGAACGAAATTCAAAACAATCAGTGGATTGCCCACTACCGGACGGACCAACCGCATTTCGGTTTGGAACGAATGGTGGAACTCCTAGCTCTGCGAGGCAATCCCCATCTCAAACTTAAGGTCATCCATATCGGAGGGACCAATGGCAAGGGGTCTACCATTGCTTTTTTGAAAAAGATGCTGGAAAAGCTAGGCCTGAGAGTAGGTGTGTTCAACTCGCCCTATCTCATTCATTATACAGACCAGATTAGCATCAATGGGGAATCCATTCCCGAGGCTAGGCTAGAAGCCCTCATGGCAGACTATCAGTCTTTGCTTGAGGGGGAATCGGCTGCTAACTTGCAGGGTACAACCGAGTTTGAGATTATCACAGCTATAGCCTATGATTACTTTGCCTCAGAGCAAGTAGATGTGGCTATCATGGAAGTTGGCATGGGCGGACTCTTGGATAGTACCAATGTCTGTCAACCAATTTTGACAGGAATTACAACCATTGGACTGGACCATGTAGCCCTACTTGGTGACACCTTGGAAGCCATAGCAGAGCAGAAGGCAGGTATTATCAAACAAGGTATTCCCTTGGTAACAGGTCATATTGTTCCAGAAGCCTTGACTGTGATCAACCCTATTGCAGAAGCTAAAAATGCGCCGAGACTTGCCTATGGGAGTGATTATCAAGTTAGTCACCAAGAAAGTGTGGTGACAGGAGAGATCTTTGACTATACAAGTGCTGTCAGACAAGGTCGCTTCCAGACAGGTCTGATTGGTTTGCATCAGATAGAGAATGCGGGGATGGCGCTTGCCCTCCTAGACACTTATTGCAAGGAGACTGGGCGGGAGTTAGCAAGTAATGACTTGGTTGCTCAAGCTTTGAAAGAAACCAGATGGCCAGGGCGTTTGGAAGTCGTGTCTAGTGACCCCTTGCTGCTCTTGGATGGGGCCCACAATCCTCATGCGATAAAGGCTTTGTTGGCAACCTTGCGAGAACGGTTTGCGGATTATCATAAGGAAATCCTCTTTACCTGCATCAAAACCAAGGCTTTGGAGGATATGCTGGATTTGCTAGAAACGGTGCCAGGTAGTCAATTGACTTTAACCCATTTTGACGATAGTCGGGCGACTAATGAAAGCGTGTTGAAAGAGACAGCCAAGTCTAGAAATCTCAATTACCAAGGTTGGCAGGATTTTCTAGAGCAGAAATTGACAGATAAAAAAGAAGAGAAACAAACAGTTAGGATTGTCACAGGTTCCTTGTATTTCTTGAGCCAAGTGAGAGCCTATCTGATGGAGAGGAAGAACGAGAATGGATACACAAAAGATTGAAGCAGCTGTAAAAATGATTATTGAGGCTGTTGGCGAGGATGCTCACCGTGAGGGCTTGCAGGAAACACCTGCTCGTGTAGCCCGTATGTACCAAGAGATTTTTTCAGGTCTTGGCCAAACTGCTGAGGAACATTTGTCAAAATCCTTTGAGATTATCGACGATAATATGGTAGTGGAAAAGGATATTTTTTTCCACACCATGTGTGAACACCACTTCTTGCCATTTTATGGTAGGGCGCACATTGCCTACATTCCAGATGGTCGTGTGGCAGGTTTGTCCAAGCTAGCCCGTACGGTTGAAGTTTATTCTAAAAAACCACAGATTCAAGAACGGTTGAATATCGAAGTGGCCGATGCCTTGATGGACTATCTGGGTGCTAAAGGGGCCTTTGTTGTCATTGAGGCCGAGCATATGTGTATGAGCATGCGTGGTGTCAGAAAACCAGGTACTGCGACTTTGACAACAGTCGCTCGTGGTCTATTTGAAACAGATAAGGACCTCCGAGACCAGGCTTATCGTTTAATGGGACTATAATACCCTTCGAAAATCAAATTCAAACCACGTCAGCTTCACCTTGCCGTACTCCAGTACAGCCTGCGGCTAGCTTCCTAGTTTGCACTTTGATTTTCATTGAGTATAAAAAGAATCCGCTTTGGGCGGATTTTTCTAGAAAGGACAAGTTATGGATCAACTGCAGATAAAAGATTTGGAAATTTTTGCCTATCATGGTCTCTTTCCAAGTGAGAAAGAATTAGGGCAGAAGTTTGTTATTTCCGCAAGCTTATCCTATGATATGACCAAGGCGGCGACAGAATTGGATTTGACAGCTTCTGTCCATTACGGAGAATTGTGTCAGCAGTGGACGACCTGGTTTCAGGAAAGCACTGAGGATTTGATTGAAACGGTAGCCTACAAACTAGTTGAACGTACCTTTGAGACCTATCCTCTTGTCCAAGAGATTGAGTTGGAACTAAAAAAACCTTGGGCTCCAGTGCATTTACCGTTGGATACCTGCTCGGTGACCATTCACCGTCGTAAGCAGCGGGCCTTTATCGCTCTAGGAAGCAATATGGGAGACAAAAAAGCAAACTTGGAACAAGCCATTGACAAACTGCGAGCTCGAGGCATCCATATTCTCAAAGAGTCCAGTGTCTTGACGACGGAACCTTGGGGTGGTGTGGAGCAGGATAGCTTTGCCAATCAGGTGATTGAAGTAGAAACCTGGCTACCAGCACCAGTCTTGTTAGAAACATTATTAGCCATCGAGTCAGAAATGGGACGGGTGAGAGAAGTGTATTGGGGGCCTCGCTTGATTGATTTGGACTTACTCTTTGTGGAGGACCAAGTCATCTATACAGACGACCTCATCTTACCTCATCCTTATATAGCAGAACGCCTCTTTGTCCTTGAGCCGTTAGCGGAAATAGCCCCCCATTTTATCCATCCAATCTTAAAACAACCAATTCGTTACTTGGTTGACCAGTTGGAGCAAGGAAATGCCTAAAATTTCCGAGACCTATAGCAAGTGGAAGAGTATCGGGGAAGGACTACTTGCTATTGTTTTAGGGCTTCTCCTGATTTGTTTTGGACAGGTTATTCCGCGGATGGGGTACCAGTTGCTGATGGGCTACTTTTCCTTGTCAGCAGTTTGGCACTTGTTGACTCGCTGGTTTCAGGATAAAAAACGTCGGGAAAACATCTTTGTAACCTTGGCCAAGCTGGTGGTTGCGGCTCTCGTGTTTGACTCTATCATCTTGCAAGACCTTGCCCTCTATCTCCTGGTTTTTATCATTGCGAGCTACCAGCTGTTTACGGGCATCATTAGTCTTGTGACTTGGTCTCTCTATCGAAAAAATGCTATTCATCCTCGGCTCCATCATCTCTTCGATGCTGTGTGGATGATAGGATTCGGTCTTTATAGCATCTCTCCTTTTCACGATGC
>CAUUXT010000071.1:0-6046 GCA_963549015.1 uncultured Streptococcus sp. | reverse complement strand
AGTTAGAATAAAGATAGTTACAACAAGAAAGAAGGAATCAAAATGTACGATACGATTATTATCGGTGCTGGACCTGCGGGAATGACGGCTGCCTTATATGCTGCCCGAAGCAATCTGAAAGTGGCTTTGATTGAAGGTGGACTGCCGGGCGGGCAAATGAATAACACATCTGATATTGAAAACTATCCAGGTTATGCCAACATCAGTGGACCTGAATTGGCTGAAAAAATGTTTGAACCACTTGAAAACCTTGGAGTGGAGCATCTTTATGGCTATGTTGAAAATATTGAAGACCAGGGGGACTATAAGAAGGTAATCACTGATGATCAAGTTTACGAAACCCGTACTGTCATCGTGGCAACTGGGTCAAAACACCGTCTCTTGGGAGTTCCCGGAGAAGAAGAACTGAATAGTCGTGGTGTTTCTTACTGCGCAGTCTGTGATGGAGCTTTCTTCCGTGACCAAGACTTGCTCGTAGTCGGTGGTGGAGATTCAGCGGTAGAAGAAGCCCTCTTCTTGACTCGCTTTGCCAAGACTGTTACTATAGTTCACCGTCGTGACCAACTTCGTGCTCAAAAGGTCTTGCAAGACCGTGCTTTTGCAAATGAGAAAGTCAACTTTATCTGGGACTCTGTAGTTAGGGAAATTAAAGGTGAAAACCGAGTAGAATCTGTCGTATTTGAAAATGTAAAAACAGGTCAAGTGACAGAGCAAGCTTTTGGAGGTATCTTTATCTATGTTGGTTTGGATCCCGTTAGCGATTTTGTTAAAGAATTGAATATCCAAGATCAGGCAGGCTGGATTGTGACAGACAATCACATGAAGACTGCTGTTGACGGTATCTTTGCGGTTGGGGATGTTCGCCAGAAAGACCTTCGCCAAGTCACAACAGCAGTTGGTGATGGGGCGATTGCCGGTCAAGAAGCCTATAAATTTATTACAGAACATAGTTAATACACTTCGAAAATCTCTTCAAACCACGTCAGCTTCGCCTTGCCGTATATATGTTACTGACTTCGTCAGTCTTATCTACAACCTCAAAGCAGTGCTTTGAGCTGTCTACAGCTAGCTTCCTAGTTTGCTCTTTGATTTTCATTGAGTATAATCATAAAAAAGTTTCCAATCAAGTGATTGGAAACTTTTTTATAGTCTGTTTCGGAAAACTTCGTACATGAGAATGGCTGCAGCCACACTTGCATTGAGACTTTGAACATGTCCATTCATGGGAATAGTAATCATCTCATCGACCTGTTTTTTGATGTTGCTGGAGATGCCTTTTCCTTCATTTCCGATGATGAGGGCGATTTTCCCTTTTGTATTCCACTTGTGGCAAGGAGTACCGTTCATATCCGTTCCAAAGGTCCAGAATCCTTCATCCTTGAGTTTTTCTAGGGTTTGACTGAGGTTGGTCACTCGGGCAATCGGTACATGCTCAATAGCACCTGTGGCCGTTTTGGCAACGACAGGAGTCACTCCGACAGCACGGTGCTTGGGAATGATGACACCTGAAACATTGGTCGCATCAGCAGTTCTTAAGATAGAACCTAGATTATGGGGGTCAGTTAGACCATCCAGAATCAATAGAAGTGGATTTTCCTCTTGACGTGTTTTTGCAAGGATGTGATTCAGATCGCTATAGGCAAATTCGGACACTCGTAGAACAAAACCTTGGTGGACAGCGCCTTCGGTCATCTCAGACAGGGATTTTTTTGGAGTCCAAGAGATGGACACCTTTTTCTCAGTAGCTAGTTCCTTGACTTTTTCAACATTCTTTCCCCTTAGATCTTCTTGGAGGTAAAGTTTGTTTCCAGTATTTGCAAGGAGGGCTTCTGTAACGGCGTGGACGCCATAGACAATATCATTTGTTTTCATGCCTCTATTATAACACAAAACCCCGTCTTGCAACGGGATTTTCTTTATTCGAGGATGAGGAGTCCATCTTTGACAGCAAATGGATCTTTTTCATTGATACGATCGTAAAACATGATTCCGTTTAGATGATCAATTTCATGTTGGACAACGATAGAGTTGTATCCTTTAAGCTTGATGCGGTGTTTTTCTCCGTCCTTGTCAAAGTAATCAACAGTGACGCGGGCATGACGAACAACATAGCCTGGAACTACACGGTCGACAGATAGGCACCCTTCTCCTTCACCGAGGGCGGCGTCCTGAACAGAGTGAGAGACGATTTTTGGATTGTACATAACAGCTTGCAGGTCGTAGGCTCCCTGTGGAGTTTCACCTTCTTCCACAATATTTGGCACTAAAACAGCGATAATGCGTTTTGAGATATCTAACTGAGGAGCGGCCAATCCAACCCCACCGCGGAGCCCCATCTTTTCAGCCATAACAGGATCCTGAGAATTTTTGAGGAATTGCATCATCTTTTCTCCAAGGATGATTTCCTGGTCAGACAGTGGGAAAGTGACCTCCTCAGCAACTGCGCGAAGGGTTGGGTTCCCCTCACGGATAATATCGTTCATATTAATTAAATGAGCAGCTTTTGTAATACGTTCTATAGCAGACATTTTCTCTCCTTTCATTACCTCTACATGATAACACAAAATAGACGAGAAAGAAAGTCACAGAAGTTCCTAAAAAATAATATAATAAACGGTATTCCTCTTTTGTCTGTGGTATAATAAAAGAAAAGGGCTTGCAGTAAAAGCAAGGGAGGAATAAAGATGGAAAAGCGACAAGATAGACGGTCTCATGGTCCTATTTTTGGATTGTTGAAGAGTGGTATTGGTTTCTTTAGGAATTATAAATCTTGGACAAATGCTCAGTTTATTACGGTGTTGCTACTTGCAGTTACCTTATCTATGGGATTGAACTTGTTGGGCCAAGTAGTACAAGGTAACAAGGGAACAAGTCCGAGTGGTCAAATAGTTGATTCTGCTCAGACGTCTAGCCAGTCCAAGGAAGATCAGTCTGCCGAAACGACGGCCCGTATCATGGCAAATGGTGACCTTCTCTACCATATTCCTATCTACCGAACAGCTCTGAAAGAAGACGGTAGCTACGATTTCCACGAAAATTTTGAATATGTAAAACCATGGCTCAAGCAAGCGGATTTGGTGCTTGGTGACTTTGAAGGAACGGTGAACAAGGATCACTATTTGGCAGGTTATCCTCTCTTTAATGCACCTAGAGAAGTCATGGATGCGATCAAAGATGCAGGCTATCAAGTTCTAGACTTGGCTCACAATCACATCTTGGATTCTCAGATAGAGGGAGTGGTTTCGACAGTAGAAGCTATTGAAAAGGCAGGAATGACACCCATAGGAGTCTATACACATGAATCCCGTGACCAAGCTCCGCTAGTTATCAAGGAAGTCAATGGTATCAAGGTAGCTCTCCTAGCCTATTCTTACGGTTTTAATGGCATTGAGCAGTATATCTCTCAAGAGGATTATAATCGCTATCTTTCTGACCTGAATGAAGATAAGATGAAGGCGGAAATCGAACGAGCTGAGCAAGAGGCGGATATTACTGTCATCATGCCTCAGATGGGAATTGAGTACCAGCTAGAACCGACGGAAGAACAGAAAACACTGTACCACAAGATGATTGACTGGGGAGCTGATATTATCTTTGGAGGGCACCCTCACGTCGTTGAACCTGCTGAGACAGTTGAAAAAGATGGTGACAAAAAATTGATCATCTATTCCATGGGAAATTTCCTCTCAAATCAACGCATTGAAACCATGCAAGATGAGGAAAATGCCAAGTGGACGGAGCGCGGTGTTCTCATGGATGTGACCATTAAGAAAAAAGATGGCAAGACAAGGATTGAAACAGCCAAAGCACATCCTACTTGGGTCAATCGGACACCCAAAGGAACTTATTCTCCAGAAGGCTATCCGCTCTTCCTCTATCAGACCTATATCCTAGAGGACTTCATTGAGGGAGGCAGTTACCGTGACAAGTTGGGCGAGGCGACTAGGGAACGAATTGACACGGCCTATAAAGAAATGAATGAACATGTGGGGTTGAAGTGGTAGGTGCTCACCCTAAAGGAGATATGATGACGATTAAATTAATTGCAACAGACATGGATGGAACCTTGCTAGACTCGAGGGGGCAGCTAGATCTGCCCCGCTTGGAAAAGATTTTAGATCAGTTGGATCAAAGGGATATCCGTTTTGTCATTGCGACGGGGAATGAGGTTCATCGTATGAGAGAACTATTGGGACACTTGGCTGAACGAGTGATCCTAGTAGTTGCCAATGGGGCGCGTATTTTTGAACATGATACATTACTTCAGGCTCAGACCTGGGATGATGCTATGGTTGACAAGGCTTTAGTTCATTTTAAAGGGAGGGAGTGCCGAGATCAATTTGTTGTCACTAGTATGAATGGGAGTTTTGTCAAGAAAGGAACTGTTTTTACAGAACTTGATAAATTTATGACTCCTGAGATGATTGAAAAACTCTATCGGCATACAAACTTTGTTGAAGAGCTCAGATCGGATCTCTTCGGTGGAGTGTTAAAGATGAGCATGGTTGTTGGTGAAGAACGCTCTAGTTCTGTTTTGCAGGAAATCAATGACCTCTTTGATGGGCATGTAAGAGCCGTTTCCAGTGGTTATGGTTGTATCGATATCCTACAGGCGGGTGTTCACAAGGCTTGGGGATTGGAAGAATTACTCAAGCGCTGGAATTTGCAACCGGAACAAGTCATGGCTTTTGGTGACAGTGAAAATGATATCGAAATGCTAGAACTGGCTGGAATTGCCTATGCGATGGAAAACGCAGATGATGAGGTCAAGGCAGTTGCGACTGCCCTAGCTCCAGCTAACAGCCAGGCGGGTGTTTATCAAGTCCTAGAAAATTGGTTAGAGAAAGAGGGATAAGGTGGCAGTACAGTTATTAGAAAATTGGCTTTTAAAAGAGCAGGAGAAGATTCAAACCAAGTATCGTGAATTGAATCAAGTTTCTGTTCTAGAGCCGGATGTAATTTTTATCGGCGATTCGATTGTAGAATACTACCCATTGCAAGAGTTGTTTGGGACTGCAAAGACGATTGTCAATCGTGGCATCCGAGGCTACCAGACGAAACTGTTATTAGAGAATCTAGATGCCCATCTTTATGGTGATGCTGTGGATCAAATTGTTCTCCTAATTGGGACAAATGATATCGGAAAAGATATTCCTATAAATGAAGCCTTGGATAATCTTGAGCGAGTGATCCAATCAATTGCCCGAGATTATCCGTTGTCACAAATAAAGCTCCTATCCATTTTGCCAGTCAATGAGGGAGAGAAATACAAGCAGACTGTTTATATCCGAACCAATGAAAAGATTAGAGAATGGAATCAAGCCTATGAGGCTCTAGTATCCGCCTATATGCAGGTAGATTTTGTGCCGATTTATGATAGTTTGACAGATTCAGAAGGGCAACTCAAAAAAGACTATACAACAGATGGCCTCCATCTAAGTGTAGCGGGTTATCAAGCCTTATCAGAAGCCTTAAAAGAGTATCTTTTCTAAAGAGGTGGCTTGATTTTGCATTTTTTATGAAGATAGGTTATAATGGTTCTATCGTCTTTTGGGGTCGTTACGGATTCGACAGGCATTATGAGGCATATTTTGCAACCCGTGTGGCGACGTAAACGCTCAGTTAAATATAACTGCAAAAAATAACACTTCTTACGCTTTAGCTGCCTAAAAACCAGCAGGCGTGACCTGATTTGGATTGCTCGTGTTCAATGACAGGTCTTATGATTAGCGAGATACGATCAAGCCTTGTCTAGTGGTTTGATAAGAGATTAATAGACTCGCAGTTCCTAGGCTTGAGTTATGTGTCGAGGGACTGTTAAAACAATACATAACCTATGGTTGTAGACAAATATGTTGGCAGGTGTTTGGACGTGGGTTCGACTCCCACCGGCTCCATTATTCTTTTACCAACCTTGGAAAAACGTTGTTAAATCAACGTTTTTTGTTTTTGCCTTTGGTATTCCTTGGTATTCTTTTTTTAAAAAGGGATACAAAAAAAGATACAACATTGTTGTATCTAAAAAATAATTTTGCTTTTCTACGGA
>CAUUXT010000070.1:0-6070 GCA_963549015.1 uncultured Streptococcus sp. | reverse complement strand
ACTGTGAAAAATATTTCTCAACTAGATCGCTTCTGTGACAAAACTACGGCTTTCCAGCACCTTAAGCATGGCATTAGCAGTATCTAGGGCTGTAAAGAGTGGCACACCGTGTTCAATGGTTGAACGACGGATTTGCTCACCATCTTCGTCAGCAGTTCGTTTGGTTCCGACAGTATTGATGATCGCTTGGATTTTTCCTTTACGGACATAGCTTGGGATATCCTGTTCATCGTCACCAATCTTACCAACAGGTTGGGCTTCGAGTCCATGACTGGCAAAGAAGGTTGCTGTCCCTTCTGTTGCGAGAATACCATAGCCGATATTTTGGAAACGACGAGCCAAGTCCAAGGCCTCTTCTTTGGCATCATCAGCGATGGTAAAGACCACATTTCCAAAGGTTGGCAAGTGAAGATAAGAAGCTTCAAAAGCCTTGTACAAAGCTTTTTCAAGAGTTGTATCAGAACCCATAACTTCACCTGTTGACTTCATTTCAGGACCTAGTAAGCTGTCTACCTTAGCTAGTTTCGTAAAAGAGAAGACAGGCGCCTTGATATGAACGCGAGTGCTTTCTGGATAAAGGCCATCTTGGTAACCCAGTTCTTCAAGACTTTGACCAAGAATGAGCTTAGTCGCTACCTGAGCCATAGGAATATTAGTTACCTTAGAAAGGAATGGCACCGTACGGCTAGCACGTGGATTGACCTCAATAACATAGACTTTTTCGTCCTTGATGACAAACTGGATGTTCATCATTCCAAGACAGTTAAGACCGATTGCTAGACGTTTGGTATAGTCTGCAATGGTTTCTTGGACTTTTTGAGACAAGGTTTGCGGAGGATAGACAGCCATTGAGTCACCTGAGTGGACACCGGCACGTTCGATATGCTCCATGATACCAGGGATGAGAACATTTTCTCCATCTGAAATGGCATCGACTTCACACTCTTGTCCAACAATGTAAGAGTCAACAAGAACTGGGTGGTCTGGACTTGCTTTAACGGCTGTACGCATGTAAGAACGAAGATCTTCTTCGTTTTCTACGATTTCCATAGCACGTCCACCCAAGACATAAGATGGGCGAACGAGGACTGGGAAACCAATCTTGCGAGCTGCAAGCACCGCTTCTTCTTCATTTGTTGCCGTTTGTCCTGGTGGCTGTGGAATATCCAAGTCTTTAAGGGCTTGCTCAAAGAGGTCGCGGTCTTCCGCACGGTCTAGGTCAGCAACTTGTGTACCAAGAATGGTCACTCCTGCTTTGGCCAATGGCTCCGCAAGGTTGATGGCTGTTTGACCACCGAACTGAACGATAACCCCTTTTGGTTGCTCCAAGTCGATAACATTCATGACATCTTCGAATGTCAATGGTTCAAAGTAAAGTTTATCTGATACCGAGAAGTCGGTTGAAACAGTCTCTGGGTTTGAGTTCATGATGATAGCTTCATAACCAGCTGCTTGAATCGCCTTAACAGAGTGAACTGTTGCGTAGTCAAACTCAACCCCTTGTCCGATACGGATTGGACCTGAACCTAGGACTAGGACAGATTCCTTATCAGACTTGATAGACTCATTTTCCCATCCATAGGTTGAATAGAAATATGGTGTTTCAGAGTCGAATTCTGCCGCACAGGTATCGACCATCTTGTAGACTGGAACAATCTTGTTTTCCAAACGTAGTTGGCGAACTTGGTCAGCTGTCGTTTCCCAGAGTTCAGCAATCTTACGGTCTGAGAAACCATTGAGTTTGGCTGTTTTCAAAACGTCTAAATCTTGTGGATGGGCACCCAATTCCTGCTCAATTTCAAAGATGTGCAAGAGTTTATCAAGATAGAAGATATCAATCTTGGTCAATTCAGCAATTTCTTCTGGAGTATAGCCACGGCGAATGGCTTCTGATACGTAGAAGAGACGGTCATCTTGGGCTTTAACAACTTTTTCAATCAAGGCATCATCAGAAACTGCTGCAAGTTCAGGCATTTCATTGTGGTGCACCCCAATTTCAAGGGAGCGACAAGCTTTAAGAAGAGACTCCTCGATGTTCCGACCGATGGCCATAACTTCTCCAGTTGCTTTCATCTGAGTTCCAAGACGACGCTCACCTTTTTCAAACTTGTCAAATGGGAAACGTGGAATCTTAGCAACGACGTAGTCAAGGGCTGGCTCAAACATGGCATAGGTTGAACCTGTAACTGGGTTGATGACCTCATCCAAGGTCAAACCGACAGCAATCTTGGCAGCCAATTTAGCAATTGGATAACCCGTCGCCTTAGAAGCAAGGGCTGACGAACGCGATACACGAGGGTTTACTTCGATAACATAGTACTTGAAGCTATGGGGGTCAAGGGCCAGCTGAACGTTACACCCACCTTCAATCTTGAGAGCGCGGATAATGCTCAAGCTTGCGTCACGTAGCATTTGGTTTTCATAGTCTGACATGGTTTGCGCAGGAGCAAATACAATGGAATCCCCTGTATGAATCCCGACTGGGTCAAAGTTTTCCATGTTACAAACAACGAGGGCATTGTCAGCTGAATCGCGCATGACTTCGTATTCGATTTCCTTGAAACCTGCGATTGAACGTTCAATCAAACATTGGGTAACAGGTGACAATTTCAAGCCATTTTCAGCGATTTCACGCAATTCTTCTTCGTTGGCACACATACCACCACCAGTACCACCAAGGGTAAAGGCTGGACGAACGATAACTGGGTAGCCGATTGACGTTGCGAAGGCAACTGCTTCTTCTACTGTGTTGACAATTTCAGATTCTGGAATTGGCTGCTCAAGCTCTTCCATCAATTGTTTAAAGAGGTCACGGTCCTCTGCTTGGTCGATGGCAGACAATTTAGTACCTAGAAGCTCTACTCCAAGCTCATCTAGGATACCATTTTTAGACAATTCCATGGCCATATTGAGCCCTGTTTGACCACCAAGAGTTGGAAGCAAAGCATCTGGACGTTCCTTACGGAGAATACGTGTCACAAACTCGAGTGTAATCGGTTCGATGTAGACCTTGTCCGCAATCTCCTTATCTGTCATGATAGTGGCAGGGTTTGAGTTCACCAAGACAACCTCATAACCTTCCTCTTTCAAAGACAAGCAGGCCTGGGTCCCCGCGTAGTCAAACTCAGCAGCCTGACCAATAATAATCGGACCAGAACCAATCACCATAATTTTTTGAATATCAGTACGTTTAGGCATTTATAAGATATTAAGGGCGTCAAGCGGACAAAGCTAAAATAGGAGTTATGACGAAGAACTATCAGTTCTAGGAATAACTATCTTTTTAGCACCGTCCGTAGCCCGTATTCAGTTCAGCAAATACGGACCACCCTTCTCCTTTCTATTCGGCAACTCTCAGGTTACCATTAAATAAATTCTCCGACGATTTTTTAGCGAAACGATATTTTTCGATAAAAAATCTAGTGCAGGGAGTTTTTAGTTCGCCCAATAGCGACTAAAAAAACGACCTGCCTTTCTATTCGTCGCCTCACAGAGCGACATTAAATAAGATACAAAGGACGAATAGAGAGCGATTGAATTTTAGGAAACCAAGGAAGGATTGACAATCCAAGTTGGTTTCTCTAAATTCCGAGCTTTCCGTCCGTGTTCAGTTACATAAATTCTCCGACGAGATTTTACTCGTTCTTAGTTTGATTGTTTAAAGGCTTCCATCATCTCGATAAATTCATCAAATAGGTAGCTTGCGTCGTGTGGACCAGGAGCTGCGTCTGGGTGGAATTGTACAGAAAAACCTGGTTGGTATCTGTGGCGAACTCCTTCAACTGATTTATCATTGATTTCTTCGTGGGTAATGATCAAATGATCTGGCAAGTCCTCACGGCTAACTGCATAACCGTGGTTCTGGCTGGTGAAGTCTATACGGCCTGTAGCAATCTCACGTACCGCGTGGTTAAATCCGCGGTGACCAAATTTCATCTTGTAGGTCTTAGCCCCATTTGCCATGGCAAAGAGTTGGTGTCCCATACAAATTCCGAAAATTGGAATTTTCCCTTGCACACCACGAATCATGTCCAGTGCTTCTGGAACATCTTCTGGGTTACCTGGACCATTTGACAACATAACTCCATCAGGATTGAGGTGGAGAATTTCTTCCGCTGTTGTTGAATATGGAACGACGGTCACGTTACAGTTGCGTTTGGAAAGTTCACGTAAAATTGAGTGCTTAAGACCAAAATCCACTAGCACCACGCTCAAACCAACTCCTGGAGCTGGATAGGAAGTTTTAGTAGAAACCTGCTTGATATTGTCTGTCGGCAGGACTGTTGCTTGGAGCTGGTCCGTCACATGGTCCATACTGTCCCCAACATGAGTCAAGGTTGCACGCATAGTACCGTGCTTACGAATAATCTTGGTAAGTGCACGCGTATCAATTCCTGAAATCCCTGGAATTTTCTTGGCTTTCAAAAATTCATCCAACGTCATTTGGTTGCGCCAGTTGCTAGCTCGACGTGCTTCTTCAAAAACGACAACTCCCTTACAAGTCGGAATAATGGATTCGTAATCATCACGATTAATTCCATAATTTCCCACCAAAGGATAAGTAAAGGTCAAGATTTGTCCATTATAAGACTGGTCTGTAATGGACTCTTGGTAGCCGGTCATCCCTGTGTTAAAGACGATTTCGCCTGTTACATCAATATCTGCTCCGAAGGCCTTGCCTTCAAAAACTGTGCCATCTTCTAATACTAGAAGTCTTTTTGTCATATTTTCACCTCTCGTGGACGCTCACTGGCGTCTTTTAACGTCTTGTGTTTTAATTGGCGTTTCTACTCGCCAATACGGATTCTAAGATTGCCATTCGAACAAAGACACCATTGGTCATTTGTTGGACAATGCGTGATTTTGGAGCTTCAACCAAGTGGTCAGCAATTTCCACATCTCGATTAACTGGAGCTGGGTGCATGATTATTGCTGTTTCTTTTAAGCGATCATAACGTTCTTGAGTCAAACCATGTTGGGCATGGTAGTCTTCTTTTGAAAAGACTGCACCACTATCATGGCGTTCATGTTGAACGCGGAGCAACATCAAAACATCCACCTGATCAACAATCTCATCAATAGTTACAAACTGTCCATAGTCCGCAAACTCTTGACTTCTCCATTCCTCAGGTCCTGCAAAGAAAAGTTCAGCTCCCAAGCGTTTCAAAATTTGCATATTGGATTTGGCAACACGTGAATGATCCAAGTCACCTGCAATAGCAACCTTGAGACCCTCAAAGTGACCAAATTCCTCATAAATGGTCATCAAATCAAGCAAGCTCTGACTAGGATGTTGACCTGAACCATCTCCACCATTGATGATGGAAGTCGTAATGGTTGGACTCGTAATCAATTCTTTGTAATAATCGACCTCTGGGTGGCGAATCACGCAGACATCTACACCAAGCGCAGACAAGGTTAAGATGGTGTCATACAGTGTCTCACCCTTGTTTACTGAGCTGGTCTTCACATCAAAGTCCAGTCGCTCCAGCCCTAGCTTAATCTCTGCCACTTCAAAGGACTTATGTGTCCGTGTAGAATCCTCAAAGAAAAGATTTGAAACAATCGGATGGTCTTCATAAGGAAGCTGGGCTCCATTTTTAAACTCAATTCCTCGCTTAATCAATTTCATCACTTGATCGACAGTGAGGTCTTCCATGGACACCACATGGTTCAATGCTTGTTGATTTTCTGACATGGCTACTCCTTCAGCTTTCTAAGCTTCTTCAGTAATCAGAACTCTGTCTTGGCCATCAAGTTCTGTCATCTCTACGATGATTTCTTCAGAACGACTGGTTGGGATATTTTTCCCAACGTAATCTGGACGGATTGGCAATTCTCTATGTCCACGATCTACTAGCACCGCAAGACTCACGCGCGCAGGACGACCATGTCCGACAATGTTATCGATAGCAGCACGGATGGTACGACCTGTATAAAGCACATCATCCACCAAGATAACTTCACGGTCTGTCACATCAACAGAAATCAAAGAAGTATCTTCTCCGCTTTTAACATCATCACGGAAAGGTTTGGTGTCCAATTCCACAACAGGAACAGTGATATTTTC
>CAUUXT010000069.1:0-6102 GCA_963549015.1 uncultured Streptococcus sp. | reverse complement strand
GATTGTGATCATTGCCAGTTTTGCGATTATGCTCTCGTATGCTGACTGGGATTCACGTGAGAAGGAGGCCCAAAGGGTTGCAGAACGTGTGACCACTCGGACAGTGAGTGAAGTGGAATATTATCACAGAGAGTCAACCCAACTTGCTCAGTCTTTGGTTGAAAATCAGGCCCGCATCGAAGGGATTTACAAGTATTTCAGTCTTAGCACACCAGACTATTTCTATTGGCAATTAGAGCGTAAAACTTCGCCTTATATATCGGTTTCCCTGTATGAAAATATTGATGACCTCTATGTTCGAAATGATTTTGTGACTGGAGTGGCTATTGTTCTTCAGGACTACAAGGAAGTCTATGTTTCGACTAGAGAAAAACGCAGTGGAGAGAAAATTCCTGCGGAGGATTTTAAGCCGACAGCCAATAGTTTTGCCATTCCTGTTTCCGATCCTGTGTCTGACAAGGATTTAGGAGTGATCTATATCTCCCTATCCCCAGATGTTTTACATGGCGCTATTGACAATACTCGCGGTCATATCCCAATGGCTGTAACAGTAACTTCGCCTTTTGAGACTGAGATGTTCCATATTGGGGAGAAGGTCTCAGCCGAGCGAGAAAACTGGTTTGTAGGTGTCACCTCTCACGGTTATCAGGTTCGAGCTGCTGTTCCTAAAAATTTTGTTCTTACTGGAACTTTGACGAGTTCAGCTATCATTATTGGGCTAAGTATCCTCTTTATCATCATTTTGTACGTGACCCTTAGACAGACTTTCTCAAATTACCAAAAACAAGTCGTAGACCTAGTAGATTCGATAGAGGTGATTGCTCAAGGAGAAGAAGGCCTTCGAATCGATACCTCTGAAAAAGACCAAGAGTTGCTTCTCATTGCAGAAACAACCAATGATATGTTGGATCGCCTGGAAAAAAATATCCACGATATCTATCAGCTAGAGCTCAGTCAAAAAGATGCCAATATGCGAGCTCTGCAGGCTCAAATTAATCCTCACTTTATGTACAATACTCTGGAGTTTTTACGGATGTATGCCGTCATGCAAAGTCAGGATGAACTGGCAGATATTATCTATGAATTTAGTAGCTTGTTACGCAACAATATCTCCGACGAGCGGGAAACGACGTTGAAGCAAGAGTTGGAATTCTGCCGAAAATATAGCTATCTTTGCATGGTGCGTTATCCTAAATCCATTGCCTATGGTTTCAAGATTGCACCAGAATTGGAAGAAATGAGAATTCCAAAATTTACACTCCAACCATTAGTAGAAAACTACTTTGCCCATGGTGTTGATCATCGCAGAACAGATAATGTCATCAGTATCAAAGCCTTGAAGGGCCAAGGATTCGTTGAAATCCTAGTAGTAGATAATGGTCGAGGAATGCCCGCTGAGAAACTAGCTAGCTTGCAAGAAAAATTAACTCAACGAAGTTTTGAACACGAAGCAAGCTATAGTGGGGAGCGGCAATCAATTGGAATAGTAAATGTACACGAACGCTTTGTTCTCTACTTTGGGAATCGCTACCAAATCAGTGTAGAGTCAGCTGAGCAAGAAGGTGTTCGTTACCATATCACTATCCAGGATGAATAGAAAGGGTAGAAATGTATAAAGTTTTATTAGTAGACGATGAGTACATGATGACAGAGGGGCTCAAGCGATTAATCCCCTTTGAAAAATGGGATATGCAAGTCGTCGCGACAGCTAATCACGCAGATGATGCTTTGGATTACGTCAAGGAAAATCCAGTGGATGTGATCATTTCCGATGTCAACATGCCAGATAAGACAGGGCTTGAGATGATTAGGGAAATGAAAGAGCTACTTCCAGATACCTATTATATCTTGCTGTCTGGTTATCAGGAGTTTGATTATGTCAAAAAAGCCATGAACCTGAGTGTCGTGGATTATCTGGTCAAGCCAGTAGACAAGGTGGAGTTGGGCAATTTATTAGAAAAGATTGCGCTACAGCTTCAAGAAAAGGTGGAGCAAAGTCAGACCCTCAGTCAAGAATTAGATGAAGAAGGCTTTATCAGTTTCTTAGCAGGTAAAGAAAACTGGTGGATAGGACTTTCAAAGGGAAAGCAAGGCTCTTTTACCATTCCTTACTATGTTTTGGGGCAAGACTGGCAGATTTTCATCTCTGATCAACCGCTCGATGGCATCGTCGTGACACCATTTGAAGCACCCTACCAGCAGTCCTTTGAGAATTGGAAGATCAATGCTGAAAAAGCCCTCTTCTACGGTTCAGTCAATCTAGAAAAATCCGAGAGTTTGTTTGCTTATTACGAGCCGATTTATCGGGTGATTATCCAAGGGAATATCAATCAAATCATTGAAGAATTAACCCTGCTAGAGAAGGTTGTTTTGAAGAATACCCCGCGCGTTGCCATCACGAAGCAGCTCTTCACTCAGTTTGTCATGGATGTCTTCCACTTGTTTGAGCATCTAAAAGCGGATGATATGACGGAGATTGTCAAAGCCATCCATGCCATTAACTCCTTTGAAGAATTGGTTGCCTATATCAAAGAAACCTTGACCAAGTTCTTTGGCCAGTACCGCATGAATGAAAATGTGGTGAGCGTTCTGGAGGTGATTGGGCGTGATTATCAGAAAGAGCTCTCGCTTAAGGATATCAGCAAGGATCTCTTTATCAATCCTGTCTATCTCGGTCAGCTAATCAAGCGAGAAACCAACTCGACCTTTGCTGAATTGCTCAACAAACAGCGAATTAAGGCAGCACAACAGCTCTTGCTTTCAACCAATGATAGTATTGAAGATGTTTGCTATGCAGTTGGCTACAGTAATGTTGGATATTTCTACAAGGTTTTCCGTAAATTGTGCGGAAAATCACCAAAAGCTTATCGCAAACAAGTCGAAACCAGCTTGTAAAAGTTGTATTCCTGTACAAAAAATGCTATAATGTTCAAAATATCTTATGGAGGAAAACATGAAAAAGAATCCTATTTATCTTTGGGTCTTGCTAGTCCTATCAGCCCTTATTTCATCTATGTCACTATTTGGAATCTTGAGTCCATTGCCAAGTAAAGATGCTCTTCGTGCTAGCCTGGCGAATAGCGGGACGCTCACTGCCCAGCAATTAGAAGACACGGTCAACTATACTTACAAAGTGTCAGAATCCTCTCACTCTATTTTTAATATGTTGTTGATTATTTTATCTGCAATTTTAGTTGTAGTGGCCTTTGTATTTCTCGTACGTAAAAACGTGCAATTTGCAAACTATACTTATATTGGCTATGTTTTACTAGCTATTGTTGGTTTGGTTTATAGCTATATGAACATTCAAGATGCAGTTCAATTAATCAAAGATAGTGCCCTTGGCTTAGGAATGGGAGCATTAGCAAAAGGGACGGATATTTTGTTCATCATCATCAATGTTCTCTTTTTAGCCTTAGTCTTTTACAAGATGTGGCGTCAACAAAAGGACTTGACTGAGGAAGTCGAAGCAGAAGAGGCTGCCTAAGTATTGACAAAAAAGAACTATCAAGTTACAATTTTGGTAGTTCTTTTTATATCGTAAACATAAAAATCGAGGTCAACATGAAAAAAATATCCTTAGTGTATATCAGTCTGAGTGGGAATACAGAAAGTTTTGTAACCCGCCTCAAGGACTATCTCTTGTCCCAGTACGAAGGGATTGAGGTCCAAAAAATCCATATCAAGGACCTAGTCAAGGAAGGTCAAGAATTCTTTGAAATGGAACATCCCTATATCGCTTTCTTGCCGACTTATCTAGAAGGTGGGAACGGCGTCGATAACGGCGATGTTGAGATTCTAACGACTCCAGTGAGCGACTTTATCGCCTATGGGGACAATGCTAGTAAGTGTTTTGGGGTAGTGGGATCTGGTAATCGCAATTTTAACAATCAATACTGCCTGACAGCCAAGCAGTATAGTCAGCGCTTTGGTTTCCCAGTTTTGGCTGATTTTGAAATGCGTGGTATGTTGGGAGATATTAAAAAGGTCGCAGCAATCATTGCAGATTTGTATGAGTTAGAAACAGAAAAATAAAGTAGTACTGAGGGGCAGTTGAGATTTTCAACTGCTTTTTGTGTATACAAAAAGCACCCCGTAAGGGTGCCATTTATAAACTATCCTGCTTTTCCGATAGCAAGTGCATAGATAAAGAAGATAGCGAAGCCAAAGAGGAAAATCAATCCTGCGATAGCGAGGAGTTTTAGCCAAGAAGGAAGATTTTTATTTTCACGTGTCACCAATACATAGTTCAAAAGAGCGAAGAATGGTGTTGTCAGGAAAGAACCAATCATGGCGAAGCGAAGCATGGTTGATACTTGACCAGCAAAGAACTTGATGATGATGATACCGATAACAGCTGTGAGGGTCATCCAGATATTCAAAGATTTGCTATCATCCTCTTTTTGACTTAACAAGAGTCGTAGGGAAACCTGATTAACGCGGGAATAGCCATCGATAACAGTAATGACTGTTCCAAAGATACAGAGAAAGGCGATGAAGGTGATCAAGTAACGGGACCATTCTCCAAGAACAGAGGCATACATACCCACGAATTGAGAGATGTATTTGGCTGAAGCGGCCTCAACTGCTTGTCCTGTAGGATACTGAATGAGTGCTCCGAGTGCTACAAAGAATACAGCCAGGATAGCAGTTCCAATGTAACCAACGTTGAAGTCGAAAAGGGCGTCCTCTGTATTAAAGTTGACAGTCTTTTTCTTTTCAGCAGACCAGAGTGAGTTGATGGCTGAAATTTCAATAGGGGCAGGCATCCATCCTAGGAGGGAAACGATAAAAGGGAGGGCTGCCATTTGCCAAGGTGTCTTCTCGACAAAATCAGAGCTGTATTCTGGATGCTTAATTGCTGCAATGATAACTGCAAGAACAGTTGCAATAGTCAAAGCTGACATGATCCATTTTGCCATACCATCCAATAATTTGTAGCCACCAAAGAGTAGCATGGCCCAAATGACCGCAACAAGGATGAGGGACCATTGAGTGATGCTAAGACCGATCATTGGAAAAGCGCTAGCGATGATGGCTGAGCAAAGGATAGCGACCCCGGCTGTGTTGACCATAGCAGAAAAGACATTGAGGATAAAGAAAATCCAGAGATAGAACTTGCCTTTTTCGGCGTAGCCTTCGACCAAGGTTTTACCAGTATCGGCAGTATATTCTGCACCAAAACGGAAAAATGGATATTTAAAAACATTGGCCAAGATAACTAAGAGGAGTAGTGACCAACCATAAGAACCACCAGCTTGAGTGGAGGATACGATGTGAGAACCTCCAACGGCGGCAGAAGCCATGAGGATACCTGGCCCCATTGCCTTTAGTTTGCTTGTCCAGGTTGACTGGCTTGATAACGTAACTTGTGACATAATAGATGCTCCCGTTTTTGAATTTTCAGAATAATCTGAATAGATAGCTTCTATTTTACAAAAAACTTAAAAGAAATGCAAGAATATTTTGAAAAAAGTTGGAAAGTTCTGAAAAAATTACAAAAATCATATAAAAATAACCGTGGCTGTTTCAAGGGAATGATGTTTACTAGGGCCAATAAAAATCCGAGAAGTTTTCTTCTCGGATTTCGGTTATTTCAATTGATCTGTGACGTCTTTTGAGAGCAACATTCCCAGATGGTAAGTTTTATTGATATGTGCAATGACATCATTGATATTTTCAGTCGTGTGAATTTTCTCTTTGATGTCAGACCTAAATGTCTCGTCCTTCAAGAGTTGCTCTTGGTAGAGTCTTTGAAGTCTTTCCTTCTCGTACTTATTGAGCAGAAAAAGGAAAACCAAGCTAATTATAACGAGGATATAAGCATATTGACTCATAAGGTATCTCCCAGTATGATAAAGAAGTAGTAGTGAGTAGATTGAATTAGTGAAGCACCAAGCCAAATAACCATAGTTACGACGTCATGGCCTCTAAATCGATTATATTTAGGGGCCATGACTAGTGAAGCGACTAACCAAATCCATGATAGGATTTGGCGTTAGTTACTTATACTCTTCGAAAATCAAATTCAAACCACGTCAGCGTCACCTTACCGTACTCAAGTACAGCCTGCGGCTAGCTTCCTAGTTTGCTCTTTGATTT
>CAUUXT010000068.1:0-6110 GCA_963549015.1 uncultured Streptococcus sp. | reverse complement strand
ATTATTGGTCCCGGAGACGTTAACTTTGTATATGCAGAAATCATCAAAAAAACAGGTTTGAAAGAAGCTTCCACAGATGACTTAAAAGAGATTGTGAATAGAGACAAAAAATTTAATCCATTGATGGATTTGATTAAGCTTTTGTCAGACATCTTTGTTCCAATCATTCCTGCATTGGTTGCGGGCGGTCTTTTGATGGCATTACGTAATTTCTTGACATCACCAGACTTATTTGGATCTCAATCGATTGAAGATATGTACCCTGCTATCAAAGGGATTTCAGCGATGATTCAATTGATGTCTGCTGCCCCATTTATGTTCTTGCCTGTTTTGGTAGGTATTTCAGCAGCTAAACGCTTTGGGGCAAACCAATTTCTTGGTGCGGCTATCGGTATGATTATGACCACACCAGATTTGGGTGGTAAAGAAGCGTTTTGGGATATTTTAGGTTTCCATGTTACACAAACAAACTACGCTTACCAAGTTATTCCAGTTCTTGTGGCTGTCTGGTTGTTGGCAACTTTAGAAAAATTCTTCCACAAAAAATTGCCATCTGCAGTTGATTTCACCTTTACTCCGCTTTTATCAGTTATGATTACAGGATTCCTAACTTTTACAGTTATTGGTCCTGTGATGTTGGTGGTTTCTGATGCCATTACTAATGCTATTGTATGGTTATATAATACTACAGGTGCATTCGGTATGGGGCTCTTTGGTGGAAAATACTCATTGATTGTTATGACAGGGCTTCACCAATCATTCCCTGCTATTGAAACTCAGTTATTATCGGCATACAATAATAACGGTACTGGATTTGGTGACTATATCTTTGTTGTTGCTTCAATGGCAAACGTGGCGCAAGGTGCAGCCACTCTCGCAATCTACTTCTTGACTAAAAATGCTAAAACTAAAGGATTGTCAAGTTCTGCGGCTGTCTCTGCTTTCCTTGGGATTACTGAGCCTGCCCTATTTGGGGTGAACTTGAAATATAAATTCCCATTCTTCTGTGCTCTTGCTGGTTCAGCAGTTGGTGCCTTTGTGGCAGGTTTGACCCATGTCATTGCAGTTTCTTTGGGAGCAGCTGGATTTATCGGATTCCTATCTATTAAAGCAGGTTCAATCCCTATGTATGTAGTTGCAGAAGTGATTTCATTTGTTGCAGCCTTTGCTTTGACTTATTTCTATGGTAAAACAAAAGCGGCAGGTGTCTTTGCTGATGAGGCTGCAGCAGCAACTGCAGAAACAGTTACTGAAACTACAGTAGAAGTACCAGTAGTGGAAGAGTTTGATACTCTTCAAAATGAAACAATCCAAACTCCTATCGTTGGTGACGTAGTTGCTCTTGAGAATGTCAATGACCCAGTATTTTCAAGTGGTGCAATGGGACAAGGAATCGCTGTAAAACCAAGCCAAGGCGTGGTTTACGCACCAGCTGATGCCGAAGTATCGATCGCCTTTGCTACAGGACATGCTTACGGTTTGAAGACAGCAAATGGAGCTGAAATCTTAATCCACGTTGGTATCGATACTGTGACAATGAACGGTGAAGGTTTTGAAGCAAAAGTTGCTCAAGGAGACAAGGTCAAAGCAGGTGACGTTCTTGGAACCTTTGACTCAAACAAAATCGCTGCCGCAGGTCTTGACGACACAACAATGGTTATCGTAACCAACACAGCAGACTATGCTTCTGTGACACCAGTCGCAAGTGGTTCTGTTGTCAAGGGTGACGCTATCATCGAAGTGAAAGCCTAGTCTTCTTCGAAAATCAGATTTAAAAACAAAACGAACAAATATCATGTTTGTTCGTTTTTATTAGATAGTAAGATTTACAGAGGAAAAACTAAAATATAGAGAAAAGTAACTTTTTGAAGTATGCTCTAATAAAGAAAATAAAAACAAGAGGTTTATCATGACAAAATTATACGGAAGCTTAGAAGCAGGCGGTACAAAGTTTGTCTGTGCTGTCGGAGATGAAAATTTTAACGTTGTAGAAAAAACACAATTTCCAACAACAACTCCAATCGAGACCATCGATAAAACCATCGAATTCTTTTCAAAATTCGATAATCTTGCAGGTCTTGCTGTCGGATCATTTGGTCCGATCGATATCGATAAAAACTCAAAAACCTATGGCTTTATCACAACGACTCCAAAACCTCACTGGGCAAATGTAGACCTACTTGGTGCCCTTCGCCGCGCCCTCAACGTACCTATGTATTTCACAACGGACGTGAACAGCTCTGCCTATGGTGAAGTGGTTGCTCGTAACAATGCTGGCGGTCGTATCGAAAACTTGGTCTACTACACGATTGGGACAGGTATCGGTGCAGGTGTCATCCAACGTGGTGAGTTTATCGGTGGTGTCGGTCACCCTGAAATGGGTCACTACTATGTAGCCAAACACCCAATGGATATTGAAAAAGAATTCAATGGTGTTTGTCCATTCCACAAGGGCTGTTTGGAAGGCTTTGCTGCTGGACCAAGTTTGGAAGCTCGTACAGGTGTTCGTGGTGAAAACATCGAACTCAACAACTCTGTCTGGGATGTCCAAGCCTACTATATCGCTCAAGCTGCGGTCAACGCTACAGTGACTTTCCGTCCAGATGTGATCGTCTTTGGTGGTGGAGTTATGGCACAACAACACATGCTGGACCGTGTGCGTGAGAAATTTACAGCTCTTCTCAACGGCTATCTACCAGTACCAGACGTGCGTGACTACATCGTGACGCCAGCAGTCGCAGGCAATGGTTCTGCTACACTTGGAAACTTTGTCCTTGCAAAAGAAGTTTCAAAATAAACCACAAAATCCGTTTGGGCAACCAAACGGATTTTTCTATTCTCAAAACATCTGCCAGAAGAAATCAATAATATAGGTCAAACCATAAGTGTAAACTACTAGGGTAAAGGGCTTGGTCAAAATGATAATGATCATATAGCGCTTGAAGGTCATCTTGGTCAGTGCTGCCAGCATGCAGAGAAAGTCAGCTGGGCTAACAGGCCAGATCATCATAAAGATAAAGAAACGCTCGAAACGATTGCCCTTATCTAGCCAGCCGATGTATTTGTCATAGGTGCGCTTGCTGACGACGGACTGGACAAAGGCGGTTCCGTAGAGGCGCACGAGGTAAAAGATAATGGCACAGCCAATCACAATGCCGATATAGTTATAGATAGTCCCGATAATGTGGCCGTAAATAAAGACCCCAGCCACTGAGGTCAAAGCTCCCGGAATGATCGGAACAACGGTTTGTAGGATCTGTAAAAAGATAAAGAGTGGTGGCCCCCAAACCCCAGCTTGCTGGATAAAGGCCGATAGGGTTTCCTTGGACTGTAACACTCCAGCCTGATAGGCCCAAATACAGAAAATCAAGGTGCCGATTCCCCCGACGATGGATGAGATATTGATGACTTGCTGTAGAAGGGGAGAAACAGCTTTCATTTGCTTATCCTGTGACATGTAAACTCCTCATAGATAGTATGATACTACTATATCATATTTTGATAAAAGAAGGGGGAATTAAAGATAAACATGTTATAATAAAGAAAGTAGAACATCGTTAAAGGAGAGAATGATGCAAGTAAAACCAGAACTGGAGATAGAAAAACAACTGATCACCCAATTGGTAACTGGGGGAAGTCAATGGACTTATAGAGAAGATCTAAAAACAGAAGAACAACTATGGGAGAACTTCTTTGAGAAACTAGCCCAAAATAACGTTGCCCTGCTAGCAGACTATCCTTTGACAGAGCAGGAAAAACGTCAAATAAAAAAACCAACTCAACTTTATCAGCTACTACGATGCTGCCAAGTGGTTGGTCGGTGAAAACGGAATTGCCAAAGTCGAGGTTCAAAGAGAGGATGCCAGCCTAGGAACCATCCGATTATCCGTCATCTGGCGAGATAATATCGCTGCTGGTAAGTCTAGCTATGAAGTTGTCAATCAAGTCCAGAGAGAAAAAGTGAATCCTCTGGACCAAGACCGCAGGCTAGATGTGACCCTGCTCATCAACGGCTTACCCATGATTCAAATCGAACTTAAGAGTCCTAGTGTTGCCTTTTTAGATGCCTTTCATCAGATTAAAAAATATGACCGCGAAGGCAAGTTCCGTGGCATTTTCTCTAGCTTGCAAATGTTTGTTGTGACCAACAAGGTCGATACTCGCTATATCGCTGCAGCTAGGGAAAATAAACTCAACAAGCAATTTCTAACCAAGTGGGTAGATAAGGACAATCGTCCTGTGACAAATTTGACTAGCTTTGCTCACGAAGTCCTTTCCATCCCTCGTGCTCATCAGATGGTCATGCAGTATTCTGTCATTGATGATAGCAAGAAAGCTCTCATTCTCTTGCGCCCCTACCAGATCCATGCTATCGAAGCGGTGCAGGAAGCCTCTCGCCAGCAAGCATCAGGCTATGTTTGGCATACGACAGGTTCAGGAAAAACGCTGACTTCCTATAAGGTAGCTCGGAATCTCCTTCAGATTCCTTCCATCCAAAAGACAATTTTTGTCGTTGATCGTAGGGACTTGGACCAACAGACCACTTCGTCTTTCCTCTCTTATGCGACCAATGATGTCATTGATATTGATGAGACGGATAATACCCATGATTTGGTCAAGCGCTTAGGAAGCAATGATAAACGTGTGGTGGTAACCACCATCCAGAAAATCACCACCATGATGCGCAAGTTTGAACAAGGACTTTACCAGCGTGATGCGGACAAAATCAAGGGACTCCGAGTGGCCTTTGTCGTGGATGAATGCCACCGTGCCGTTACGCCACAAACACAAAAAGACATTAAAGCCTTTTTCCCCCAGTCCCTCTGGTATGGATTTACAGGCACCCCCATCTTTAAGGAAAATAAACGCCAACAGGTCGGCGACCTAGCCCAAACTACCCAGCAACAGTATGGAGACCGTCTACATGAGTATACAGTCAAGGAAGCCATCCATGATGGCGCAGTTCTAGGCTTTAAGGTCGATTACCGTAATACCCTCATCACAGACCAGTCTGAAAACGAAATACCAGATACCGTCTATGAAAATGAGGAGCACATGCTGGAAGTCTTGGATGCCATTATCAATAAATCCCGCCAACAACTAGGTTTTCAAAAAGGAGTCGGCAATACCTACAATGCCATCCTGACGGTCAAGTCCATCCCTCAAGCCCAAGCCTACTATGACCTTCTCAAAAGAGTCAAGGCTGGTCTGTCACGAGTCAAGGTATCAGAGAGAGTCAAGATGGTTCTTCCAGACTTTCCAAAGGCGACCATCACCTACTCTGTTACAGAAAATGAAGAGGACTCAAGAGCCGACCAAGACCACATGAAACAGGTCTTAGAGGACTATAACCAAGAGTTTGATACTCATTTTACCATGGCGGATCTTCGTGGTTTTAATACAGATGTCAATAACCGTCTAGCTCGAAAACAGGATAAATACCTCTATCGAAATGAACAGTTAGACTTGGTTATCGTGGTCAATCGTCTCTTAACGGGATTTGATGCGCCTTGTCTATCGACTCTCTTTATCGACCGCAAACCCTTGCAACCGCAGGATTTGATTCAGGCCTTTAGTCGTACCAACCGTATCTTTGATTCTAGTAAATCCTATGGTCATATCATCACTTTCCAAAAGCTCTAGCCTTTAAGGAAGCAGTGGATAATGCCCTCAAGCTCTACTCAAATGGTGGAGAAAACGAGGTCCTAGCCCCTAGCTGGGAAGAGGAAAAGAGGAACTTTTTGAGAAGTTGTAGCGACTTCCAAAACCTCATCGCTAACGAGCCACTAGAAGGCTTCCTGTTAGAACAAATGTCTACTCCTCAGTTGAGAAAAATTGCCAAGGCATATCAAGCATTTGATAAGTATCTAGCTTCTATCCGAGTATACAAGGAATATGATGAAGCTGAGATTTACCAAGAGACAGGCTTAACTGATGAATTGCTCGAAACCTATCTCGGCCTCTACAAAAACATCCTTGCTGAACTCAAAGCTCGTGATGGAGAAGGAACTGGCGGTGGCGACGATGATGGACCTTTTGATATCCACTATGAGCTAGAGTCTATCCAAGTCGATGAGATTAACTACGCCTATATCCTGACCTTGATCCAA
>CAUUXT010000067.1:0-6194 GCA_963549015.1 uncultured Streptococcus sp. | reverse complement strand
GACAGGCTTTCCTCTATTGATTTTAGTTAAAGTCTTTTCAATCTCTTCTTGAACGCTGCGAGCATGAGGTTGCCGCTGAAAACCAGCAAAGTCATGACCATCGTAAGAAATAATCGCTTTATATCGTGTCATGTGTTTATTGTAACAAGAAATAAATTGGAAAACAAGAAACTAAAAACACAACTGTCCGGGGACAGATTTTCATTAAAAATATGCTACACTAGAATACGGAGGAAAGATAAATGACTGATATTACTTTTTGCGAAAAGAAATCTCGATTTCGTTACAAAGCTGCTGCCGTCATTATTGAAGAAGGCGCGCTTGCTTTTATGACCAATCCAAACGAGGATTATTTTTATCCTTTAGGTGGAGCTGTTCAGCTAGGAGAAACTTCAGAAGAAGCTATTCTTCGAGAAATTAAGGAAGAAACTGGACAGGACTACGAAATCGATCGATTGCTGTTCATTCACGAAAATTTTTTCCAACAAAGTTCTGGCAAATTAGCCGGTCTGAATTGCCATGAAATTTCCTTTTATTACTTGATGAAGTCAAAAGGCCAGCAGTTCCCAAGCTTTTCTGCTGCCGAAACAGTTGAATGGATTCCATTAGATCGAATGGATGAGTATCAAGCCTACCCAAATTTTCTAGCAAAACTTGTTTCCACACAACCAACTGGTATCAAGCGCGTCATCACCAAAGATGAAAAACACACATTTTTATCCTTATAATATAAAAGAGCAGCGTCAAACTGCTCTTTTCTTATTGCTCAAAGGCATCTTTCATTTTATCAAAGAAACCTTTTTTCTTTGGATTGACTTTCATATCACCAGCTTCTGCAAACTCTTTCAGCGCTGCTTTTTGTTTGTCGTTAAGTCCTGTCGGTGTTACAACATTGACTGTGACATACTGGTCTCCCATACTGCCGCCACGAAGGCTCGGTGCTCCCTTTCCACGCAGGCGGAAGCGTTTGCCAGTTTGTGTTCCTTCTGGAATGGTTAATTCCACATCACCGTGAACGGTTGGTATTTCCACGCTGTCACCTAAAGCTGCCTGAACGAAATTGAGATTGAGCTTATAATAAATGGTTGATCCATCCCGTTCAAACTTGTCACTTGATTCCACCTGAACGACGACATACAAATCACCATAAGGTCCACCATTGAAACCAGCTTCACCTTGCCCAGATAAGCGAACTTGTTGACCAGTTTCAACACCTGCTGGAATTTTAACATGAACACTATGGGCTTGCTTTTCATGCCCTGTTCCGTGACAAGTTTGGCAAGGGTCTTTGATTTCTTGTCCACGTCCATGACATACATCACAGGTCACCTGACGGCGCATCATTCCAAGAGGTGTTTGTGTATCCACATTGATCACGCCTGCCCCATGACAGCGGCTACAAGTGACTGGATTGGTTCCTGGTTTCGCACCAGAGCCATGACAAGTATGACAGGTCGCCTCACGATTGTATTTAATTTCTTTGTCTGTGCCAAAAATGGCTTCTTCAAACTTAAGGTTGACTCGATATTGCAAATCATCTCCTTGACGAGGTGCGTTTGGATTGCGACTTGCACCGCCTCCACCAAAGAAGCTAGAGAAAATATCTTCAAAGCCACCAAAGCTAGAACCATCAAAGCCACCGAAACCGCCAGCTCCACCACCGAAGCCTCCATTAGCACCCGCAGCACCATATTGGTCATAGGCTGCTCGTTTTTGCTCATCACTCAAGGTTTCATAAGCCTCTTGGACTTCCTTGTATTTCTCTTCAGCACCCGGTTCTTTATTGATGTCTGGGTGATATTTTTTTGATAATTTCCGATAGGCTTTCTTGATCTCATCCTGAGATGCATTCTTAGAGACACCTAGACGGTCATAATATTCTGTATTGTTCATTTAAGATACCAAGACCGTAAAATTCGACTGAAAAATAGGAAATCAAGCGACGGAGCGATGCTCCTAGGCTGATTTCTCTTTTTTCTGAGAATTTAGGTCGGGTTCAGTTCCTTTCTAACTTAGTATAAGAAAGAACCGGAAGTTTCCATTCCAATTTCTTTCTTACCGAAAAACAGAGGCTGGGTTACAACCTCTGGATTTCTTCCTATACTTACGATGCAAGATTTTCGAAACGATATTTTTCGAAAATCGAACTAGTAAGGCGTTTAGGCAAGTTGCCACAGCGATTGCCGTAGAATGACAATCACTTTAGTGATTAGTCATTCTTAACGAGTTACAACGTTCGAGTTTTAAAAATCAAACTAGTAATGCTGAATTGAGTTTTGGCTAAAAACATCGGAAAAAAGATAAGCCATCTTTTGTGCATCGCACAAGGCGATGGCTTCCTATTTTTCTTTCGTTTTCTTAACGCCTCAACATCTTATTGAATCGAGCACGCCCTAACCTCTTGGTGAAAAAGATAAATCTTTCTAGAAACTAAAGTTTCTGCGTCAGATTTCCTATTTTCACTGTGAGGTTTTAACGGGCTTTGCATCTTATTTTTCAGTAAACTCTCCGTCTACGACGTCATCGCCTGCGTTTCCTGTTGCTTGTGCGCTTTCTGCTCCTGCTTGGGCTTGCTGAGCCGCAGCAGCTTGTTCGTAAAGTTTCATTGCTAGAGCTTGGGCTTTTTCGTTAAGAGCTTCCAATTTCGCTTTCATGTCGTCCAAGTTATTGTCTTCTTGCGCTTTCTTAAGGTCATCAAGGGCAGATTGGGCAGCGTCACGCTCTGCGTCGAAGCCTTTACCTTCTGTTTCCTTGATAGTCTTTTCAGTCGCAAAGATAGCTTGGTCAACTTCGTTACGAAGGTCAACTTCTTCCTTACGTTTCTTATCTGCTTCAGCGTTTGCTTCTGCATCCTTCATCATGCGGTCAATTTCTTCGTCAGTTAAACCGCTGTTAGATTGGATGACAATGTGTTGTTCTTTTTGAGTTCCAAGGTCTTTGGCTTTAACAGACACGATACCGTTCTTATCAATGTCAAACGTTACTTCGATTTGAGGGATTCCGCGAGGAGCAGCTGGGATATCTGTCAATTGGAAACGTCCAAGAGTCTTGTTATCTGCTGCCATTGGGCGTTCCCCTTGAAGAACGTGGATATCAACAGCTGGTTGGTTGTCTGCTGCAGTTGAGAAGACTTGTGATTTAGATGTTGGAATCGTTGTGTTGCGGTCAATCAGTTTAGTGAAGACACCACCCATTGTTTCAATACCAAGTGACAATGGTGTTACGTCAAGAAGGACAACGTCTTTGACATCACCAGTGATGACGCCACCTTGGATAGCTGCACCCATGGCAACAACTTCGTCAGGGTTCACTGATTTGTTTGGTTCTTTACCAGTTTCAGCCTTAACAGCTTCCACAACGGCAGGGATACGAGTTGATCCACCAACTAGGATAACTTCATCGATTTCTGACAGAGAAAGTCCAGCGTCAGATAGAGCACGACGAACAGGACCTTTTGTACGGTCTACAAGATCACGTGTTAAATCATCAAATTTAGCACGAGTCAGGGTCATTTCCAAGTGGAGCGGTCCAGCTTCACCAGCTGTGATAAATGGCAGGCTGATTTGCGTTGAAGTCACACCTGAAAGATCCTTCTTCGCTTTTTCAGCTGCGTCTTTCAAACGTTGAAGCGCCATCTTGTCAGTTGATAAGTCAATGCCATTTTCTTTCTTGAACTCAGCTACCATATGGTCAATAATCTTTTGGTCAAAGTCGTCACCGCCGAGTTTGTTGTCCCCTGCAGTTGCCAATACATCAAAGACACCGTCACCCAATTCAAGGATAGAGACGTCAAAAGTACCACCACCAAGGTCAAATACCAAGATTTTTTCTTCTTTATCAGTCTTATCCAGACCATAAGCAAGGGCTGCAGCTGTTGGTTCGTTGACAATCCGTTCTACTTCAAGACCAGCGATTTTACCAGCGTCTGTGGTCGCTTGACGTTGTGCATCGTTAAAGTAAGCTGGCACAGTGATAACTGCCTTAGTTACTTTTTCACCAAGATAATCTTCTGCATAACCTTTCAAGTATTGCAGAATCATGGCTGAAATTTCTTGTGGAGTGTACTCTTTTCCGTTAGCAGAAACTTTTTCAGAAGTTCCCATTTTTGATTTGATAGAAATCACTGTATCTGGGTTTGTCACTGCTTGACGTTTTGCGGCATCACCAACGATGATTTCACCATTTTTAAATGATACGACAGACGGAGTTGTGCGATTTCCTTCTGGATTTGCGATAATTTTGCTTTCAGTTCCTTCAAGAACTGCAACTGCTGAGTTTGTTGTACCTAAGTCAATACCGATAATTTTAGACATAATAATGATACCAAGAACGCCGACAATGCGACTGAAAATTAGGGAACCAACGAAACATTCGATGAATGCCAGGCGGTTTATCTATTTTCCGAGCATTTCGTTCGGGTTCAAATCCTTTCTTATTTCCTATTTTTACTTTAATTTTCTTTTTGATACTCTTCTTAGGTGGCAACGCCGTCAGATCTTGACTTCGTCAATCTCTTTGACTAAACTTTGAGTCTAAGGTCTCAAAGTTTGCGTAAGTAGTGCCACGACAAAGAGTATCGTCTTTGGTTCGCTTCGCTCATCAGAAGCAAAGCTAAACGAATGTTTTCTTCCTTCATAGTTTATTGTCGTTTCGGACAAGCTTTACGCAGTAGCTGATTGGCAGTTCACTTCGCAAACGCTCGTGACCAGCCTAATCACCCTTGCGGGGGTGCGTCAACGAAATCACAGATTTCTGACTTACCGCCTAATTATAAACAACCACCATTGCTGGTCGAAGAATACGATCGTGAAGTTTGTAGCCTTTTTGGAAGACTTGTGCGATGGTATCAGCTGGGTGCTCGTCGTCAGCTGGAACTGTTTGAATGGCCATGTGATAGTTATGGTCAAATGCTCCGTCCGCTGCGATTTCTTCAATTCCTTCTTCTTTGAGAGCATGAATCAAGCTTTCCTGCACCATCTCTAAGCCTTTTTTGACATCATCTGTCAGACTTTCGACAGCCAGAGCTCGCTCTAAATTGTCCAACGAAGGCAAGATAGCTTTTGCCAGATCCTGACTGCGGTATCTTTGCAGCTGCTGGCGTTCTTCATTAGCACGGCGCTGAATATTTTGCATTTCAGCGTGAGCACGGAGATATTTGTTTTCAAAATCTTCTGCACGCTCATTGGCTAGTTCTAATTCTGTTTTTTCAGGGCTTACTGATTCAACCTGCTCAGCTGTTTCTACAGCTTCCTCTTTTACTTCTACATCTTCTGGATGTTCTTCTTGTTTATGTTTTGCCACAAGGCACCTCCTTTTTAGGAATATTTATACTATAATTAATGGACTTCATAGTGATTACTACTCAGATATCGATAAAAATCAGTCAATTTCATAGTCAGCACACGGTTGACAACATTCATCTGGCTGACCAGCCGTTGGTAATCAAGATTAACCGGACCAACAACTGCCAGCACCCCAAAACCTCGATAAGGAATGAGGAATTTGCTGGAAATTAGAGTCAAATCAGCCAAACAGCTTTCTCTGCTGTCTGCAACGCGCACACTTTGCATCTGATCTTCAGCTAAACTATCTCGAAGCTCAAAAGCTACTTTTTGGGGCTGATCAAAGAACTGATAACTCTCTAAATCTGCAAAATCTAATAATCTTACCTTCCCAGACACAATGACATTTTCTTTGAAAATATCACTAAAGATATGCTCGAAAAGATCCAGAACATTGTCGGTCGTTGTAAAATAACGCTGGATAATCTGAGGAATCTCTGTTCGGATTTTATAGTGAATATCAAGAACTGTTTGCCCTAAAAAACGATCTTGAATCAATTCTTTCAGCTGAACCAAATCACCTCGTAGGAAATTACGGGGGATCACGAACTGGCTGGTAATCGTATTGGACTCATCTAAAGTGAAAACTGCTAAAGCTGTATGTTGGCTGAGAATCACAATGTCAAAAGCAGTCAAGCGTTGTTGACTTGGCTCTACATCAAGTGCTGCCACTGTACATCCGCTCAACATTGAAAGAACATCTGCTGCCTGTTGAAGAACATCCTCTAACTTGAAGAATTCACGATCAAATGCCTTTATCACTTCATAGAGTTCATTTTCAGCAAGACGATCAAAGGTAAGGGAGTGTTTGACAAAGTATTGAAAACCAGCAACACTAGGCTTACGTCCACT
>CAUUXT010000066.1:0-6279 GCA_963549015.1 uncultured Streptococcus sp. | reverse complement strand
GAAGAAATAAAAAATTGATAGAAGTTAGCTCCGATTAGGAGCTAATTTTGAGTTAAAGGATATGATTTAAATCAATAGTTCCGAAAAAGTAAAAATTTTTGGGAGATGTTATGAAAGGAAGGTTAGAATCGTTTTGGAGAAATCCCAAAGTCCAATATAGTGGCATCCGATATAAACAGAGTGAAATCAAACTAAAAGGATTGAATCTTGTATAACGCAAAACTCAATCCTTCATTAAAGAAATATTTATCATGTTTAGTAATCAGTCAAATCTAGTTGAAAGGTATGTTATATTTGAATGAAATTACCAAATATAAGGGAAAATTCGATAGCGAACCTTTTGACAGTATGTTTCATATGCTTTTCCAAAATGATTGTGTAAGGCTTTTTCTTCTACCTTTAATCGAATACTGTAACCAACTACCAATAGAATGAGACAAATAATAATTGTGAGAGGATTTAATGAAACAATTGACAAGCCAAGTATGGATACGATGCTACCAGTATAGGCAGGATTTCTTACTATAGAGTAGGGACCTGCTTCGACCAACTGTTGACTATCTGTTGTTTGAACAGCAAGTGTAAAATTCTTCCCAAGATAATTAACTGCATAGATACGTAATATAAAGCCGGCTAGAGAAAGGAGAATTCCAATATAGATCAAAAAATGTGGCAGTTGAGCTATAGAAGGTAGAAGTTGTTCATTCATTAATAGAAGACAACAAACAACACTACCAATAATGATGTAACGACTTCCTTTGTCTTCAGAGTTATTTTCATTGTTTGATTTTGTTTTCCTTTTAATCCACGTTTCTGTGATGATGAAAAGGAGAATGAACCCATATGCAAAAATCGTTTGTAAATCCATGATTATTTCCTCCAGCTAGCATTATACAACTTTTAATTTTAGTGGTCAATTAAAAGGAAATAGTTAGGGTATGTTTTGTAATAGGTATCAATGAAAACTTCATGATTTCATCTGTAAAAATCTCTTGAAAATGGTATAATAGTAACATCATAAAATTGGAGAAATAGCATGAGTTTTTACAATCATAAGGAAATCGAGCCTAAGTGGCAAGGCTACTGGGCGAAACATCATACTTTTAAGACAGGAACAGATGCCTCAAAACCGAAGTTTTATGCTCTGGATATGTTCCCATATCCATCAGGAGCTGGATTGCACGTAGGACACCCAGAAGGTTACACGGCAACGGATATTCTCAGCCGTTACAAACGTGCGCAAGGCTACAATGTCCTTCACCCAATGGGTTGGGATGCCTTTGGATTGCCTGCAGAGCAATACGCTATGGATACGGGGAATGACCCGGCAGAGTTTACAGCGGAAAACATTGCCAACTTCAAACGTCAAATCAATGCGCTTGGCTTCTCTTACGACTGGGATCGTGAAGTCAACACGACAGATCCAAACTACTACAAGTGGACTCAGTGGATCTTTACAAAGCTTTACGAAAAAGGCTTAGCCTATGAAGCGGAAGTACCAGTAAACTGGGTCGAAGAATTGGGAACGGCCATTGCCAACGAAGAAGTCCTTCCTGACGGAACTTCTGAGCGTGGAGGCTATCCAGTTGTCCGCAAGCCAATGCGCCAATGGATGCTCAAAATCACTGCCTATGCAGAGCGCTTGCTCAATGATTTGGATGAGCTAGACTGGCCAGAGTCTATCAAGGACATGCAACGCAACTGGATAGGGAAATCAACTGGTGCCAATGTAACTTTCAAAGTGAAAGGGACTGACAAGGAATTTACCGTCTTTACCACTCGTCCGGACACCCTTTTCGGTGCGACCTTCACAGTCTTGGCTCCTGAGCATGACTTGGTTGACGCTATCACAAGTCCAGAACAAACTGATGCAGTTGCAGACTATAAACACCAAGCTAGTCTCAAGTCTGACTTGGCTCGTACCGATCTTGCCAAGGAAAAAACAGGGGTTTGGACGGGCGCTTATGCCATCAACCCTGTCAATGGCAAAGAAATTCCAATTTGGATCGCCGACTATGTTCTTGCGAGCTATGGAACAGGTGCTGTCATGGCTGTGCCAGCCCACGACCAACGTGACTGGGAATTTGCCAAACAGTTTGGTCTTCCAATCGTAGAAGTGCTTGAAGGTGGAAACGTTGAAGAAGCTGCCTACACAGAAGATGGACTTCACGTCAATTCTGATTTCTTGAACGGACTTAATAAAGAAGACGCGATTGCCAAGATTGTCGCTTGGCTGGAAGAAAAAGGCTGTGGTCAAGAGAAGGTGACTTACCGTCTCCGCGACTGGCTCTTTAGCCGTCAACGTTACTGGGGTGAGCCAATCCCTATTATTCATTGGGAAGATGGGACTTCAACAGCTGTCCCTGAAAATGAATTGCCACTTGTCTTGCCTGTAACCAAGGATATCCGCCCTTCAGGTACAGGGGAAAGTCCACTAGCTAACTTGACAGACTGGCTAGAAGTGACTCGTGAAGATGGTGTCAAAGGTCGTCGCGAGACCAACACTATGCCACAATGGGCAGGTTCAAGCTGGTACTATCTCCGCTATATCGATCCACACAATACAGAAAAGTTGGCCGATGAGGAGCTCCTCAAACAATGGTTGCCAGTGGATATCTACGTGGGTGGGGCAGAGCATGCTGTACTTCACTTGCTTTACGCTCGTTTCTGGCATAAGTTCCTCTATGACCTCGGTGTTGTTCCGACTAAGGAACCATTCCAAAAACTCTTTAACCAAGGAATGATCTTAGGAACAAGCTACCGTGACCATCGTGGGGCTCTTGTGGCAACTGATAAGGTTGAAAAACGTGATGGCTCCTTCTTCCATGTGGAAACAGGAGAAGAGTTGGAGCAAGCGCCAGCCAAGATGTCTAAATCCCTCAAGAACGTGGTTAACCCAGATGATGTGGTGGAACAATACGGTGCTGATACTCTTCGTGTCTATGAAATGTTCATGGGGCCACTCGATGCTTCGATTGCTTGGTCGGAAGAAGGTCTGGAAGGAAGCCGTAAATTCCTTGACCGTGTTTACCGTTTGATGACAACCAAAGAAATCGTTGCGGAAAATAGCGGTGCTCTTGACAAAGTCTACAACGAAACTGTTAAATCTGTCACTGAGCAAATCGAGTCGATGAAGTTCAACACAGACATTGCCCAACTCATGGTCTTTGTCAATGCCGCTAATAAGGAAGACAAACTCTATGTGGATTATGCCAAAGGCTTTATCCAATTGCTTGCCCCAGTTGCGCCTCACTTGGCAGAAGAGCTCTGGCAAACAGTTGCAGCAACAGGTGAGTCAATCTCTTATGTGGCTTGGCCAACTTGGGACGAAAGCAAATTGGTTGAAGACGAAATCGAAATCGTCGTCCAAATCAAAGGAAAAGTCCGTGCGAAACTCATGGTTGCTAAAGATCTATCACGCGAAGAATTGCAAGAAATTGCTCTTGCTGACGAAAAAGTCAAAGCAGAGATCGATGGTAAGGAAATCGTGAAGGTGATTGCGGTACCTAACAAACTCGTTAATATCGTTGTTAAATAAGAAAAGAATCCTTCAGATTTAGAATCTGGAGGATTTTTAAATTGGATTATGCTATAATAGTCCCAACTAAGATAAAAACACAGTTCTGGTTGGTAGTCCAGACGTAGGCAAGCCTATCAGTAACCTTCCTCCTTGGTTGTCCATTCTTAGGGATAGATTTAAGGAGGTGCTGTCGTGGAAATCATTTCAATTGGCTTGACAGTTTATTTTGAAGATGGATTTTGGCATGGATTGTTTGAACAAGAGTATGAGGGAACTTATCAAGTTTGTCGTGTGACATTTGGTCAGGAACCAAAAGAGGATGAAATTTTGAGACTTATACAGACTCAGTTTGTTCGGCTATCTTTTAGTCCAGAGGCGACAGTCAAACAGCATGTGAAGATTAAGAATCCGAAGCGTTTGCAGCGAGCTGTAAAGAAACAGGTGAAGCAGAAAGTTTCTTCTAAGTCACAAGAGCTTTTACAGTTGCAGCACGAGGAACGAAAAAAGCATTCAAAACAACAGTCCAGTCTCCAAAAGCAATTGCTCAAGCAAGAGAAATTTGAACGCAAACAGCAAAAACGTAGAGAGAAGCACAAGGGTCACTAGTGACTCTCTCTTTCATAAAATAGAACAGCTCTTCTTGGATAACAAGAGCTGTTTTTGCTTGTATTGAAGATTTCTTTCCTAATAGATAGACTTATCGTTAATGGCAGTTTCAAATTCAGGACCATACTTGCTTGCTTCAAATTCAATCCTGCCCCATTCAGCATTTTCATTTTACTAGAAGGGAGTGTGTGCCATGATTTCTGATTCATTTTTTATTGTTTGCTTTGGCGAGAACAATACTATTGACTCTTGGATTTTTCTGCCGGATGCCATAAAACACCTCTTTTATAGCGCATGTTTAAAAATATAATGTATGGTTGTAAGTGTTTTTCAACATCCTCTAGTGATTCGATAGTAGAAAAACGGTTGCAGTCTGAACCACTTTAACTTAGACCCCATTATTTTACCACTTGTCCTTTCATTTTAACTGCTTATCTCAAAAGTCGATTTTTCTTTCATACTTTTTGTTAAACTAGTGTGGTAAAGAGGAGGAAAAAAGATGATTTTACAAGCTAAACATTTGACTAAACGGTACGGCAATCATATGGCTGTTGACGATATCCAGTTAGAGTTTGAAAAAGGAAGTTTCAATGCTATTTTGGGACCCAATGGTGCAGGAAAATCAACCACCATTTCCATGTTAATCGGTTTAAAAAAGCCGACACAAGGTCAGATTCGATATGCACAAAATACGAAAATCGGAGTTGTTTTTCAAGCTAGTGTACTGGATGAAATGTTGACGGTTAGGGAAAATCTCACGATTCGCGCTCAACAGTATAAGGAGATTGCAGCAAGTCGTGTGGATGATTTGATTCATCAACTGGGTTTGACTGCTTTCCAGAAACAACTCTATGGGACTTTGTCAGGTGGACAAAAACGTCGCGTTGATATTGCGCGTGCTCTTCTTTCGCGACCAGATATTCTTTTCTTGGATGAACCAACGACAGGTCTTGATATTCAAACTCGCAAATCCATTTGGGATCTCCTGTATCGACTACAAAAGGATGAAGGGATGACTATTATCTTAACGACTCATTATCTGGATGAAGCAGATGAAGCGGATCAGATCTATATCGTTGATCATGGGAAAGTGATTGCGCAAGGTTCTGCGACTGCTATTAAAAGTCAGTATGCATCTAATATCCTAAAAATTCGTTTTAAGGAAATGAAGGATCTAGAAAAATTGCTACAGGCTGGAATGACAGTAGAGGAAGAAAATGAGTTGGAATATCTTTTTTATCCAAGGAAGTCACAGGAAGCCATTGAATATTTGGCAAAAGTTCGAGAAGAAATTGATTCTTTTGAGTTTCGTCCGGGCACTATGGATGATGCCTTTATTGCACTTACAGGAAGAGAGGTTCGCTAATGCTAGCTTTATTGAAACGGAATTTTATCTTATATTTTCGTAATCGTTCGGGAGTATTTTTCTCATTATTGGGGGCATTGATTTCCTTCCTCCTTTATATCATTTTTTTGCAGAAGAATTTGACGGATTCTTGGTCCCAACTCCCTAATAGCACGAATCTTTTAAATAACTGGCTGATGGGTGGGACGTTGGCTGTGACTGGGATGACAACCAGTTTTACGGCTCTTAAACAAATGGTACAGGACCGCGAAAATCAAGTGGATCAAGATCTTTTCTTGACAGATTTAGGTAACTGGGGCTTACAGGCGTCCTATCTAATCAGTAGTATTGTCATTTCTTTTGTTATGCAGGTGTTTATGTATGCTGTTATGAGTTTTTATTTTAAAGAGAGCCCAGTTATCAGTCATTTACCGGAAATCGCTTTGATTATGCTGTTAAGCAGTCTGCTTTCAAGTTTGGTAAATGTTCTCTTGATTTACCGTTTTCAATCTGTAGATAGCCTTGGTAAACTGGCAACGATAGTGGGAACTGCTTCTGGATTTTTAGTAGGAACTTATATCCCCATTGGAGTATTACCTGATTCTGCACAGCTTTTCATGAAATGTACCCCTGCAACTTATATTGCTTCTCTTTATCGACAAGTCTTAATGAAAGAGCAGTTAGAGACCGCATTTTCAGGAAATGACAGTCTGTTACAGGAATTTCAAGAAAAAATGGGAATCCAAATCAACTGGCAAGAACTATTGACAAAGGAAGAAACATACTTTATAGTGGTTATTATCAGTCT
>CAUUXT010000065.1:0-6300 GCA_963549015.1 uncultured Streptococcus sp. | reverse complement strand
TTGATTCCAGTGAGACATAATTAAAATTCCTACCGATAACTATTTATTATCACTAGTATATCATAATTTGTAGTTAATCGATTTTTCTGTGTGATAAAATCTCCAAGTTAATCTTGATATGATGTAGCTATTACTAACAGAGGAGTAAGCCATGTTAAATAAAGTAAAGGCTCGATTTCTGATTGGAGTAGTAAGTTTAATCGCAGTAAGTTTTATGGTTATGATTGGCTATACGATTGGCTCACAATCCATTTCAAAGCAAACTGAGTACCAAATACGAGCAGAAGCAAATAAACTTGTGACAAAGGAAAAGCAGGAAGAAAAAGCAAAGGTCTTATCAGATGAGCTTGTCAAAGAATTTCTCACTCAATATTATACAAAGGTTCAGGTGGGTGAAAATAACGCTCGTATCAAGCCCTACATGACGGATTCGGCATTTTCAGAAGAGGAAGCGAATCAGAATAAAGCGATCAATCAAGTTTATAAAGATTATATGCTTGACTACCGTTTTGAATCAGCTAGTATCTATGTCAATACAGAAAGTAATGTTGCACTTGCGGAAGTTACCTATCAAGTGACCTATGTATCTGATTCGAGTGAGCAGCAACAACGAACTACTCAGACAGAAACTAAGACGATTAAGTTGTCCTACTCCAAGGTTTCAGACAAGCTCCTGGTTAATCATCTAACCATTTGTAATGGAAAACTAGAGAACTTAAAAGAAGCTACCGATGGGGCTAACTCTAGTATTCCAAACATTCAAGGAGATACCACACATGAGACAAACTAGCAGGAGAGATTCTTCTGCTTTTTTGATAGGGAGATGAGATGACAATAATTAAAGCAGTAAAACAAAAGTCCATTTTAGATGTGGCTGAGAGTCTGGGTTATTCCTTTAGACGTTTATCAGGACAAGTTTATGAACACCCAGAACATGATTCCTTTCGGATTTTTGCCGATACCAATACTTTCAAATGGTTTTCAAGAGATATACAAGGAGATGTGATTGACTTTGTTCAGTTAGTGGCAGATGTTTCTTTCAAGGAAGCCGTGTCCTATCTTGAAACTGGAGATTTTAAACAGGCTAAAACGATAGAAGAAACTTATCGACATTTTCGTTATTATTTGCCTGAAGAAACTTTTCAGCAAGCAAGAACTTACTTGACCCAGGTTCGTGGATTAAGTGATGATGTTATTAATGCCTTCGGTAGAAAAGGAATCTTGGCTCAAGCATGTTACCAGACAAAGACCTTTCAGGAATCTGTCCTTGTCTTTAAGAGCTACAACCACCATGGTCAGCTAGAAGGAGCAAGCCTTCAAGGTCTCGTCAAAAATGAACAAAGACATGATCGAGGATACTTGAAGAAAATCATGAAGGGGTCTCATGGTCATGTGGGTATTAGTTTTGATGTTGGCAAACCTAATCGACTCATCTTTTGTGAATCGGTTATTGATATGATGAGCTATTATCAGCTTCATCAAAAGCAGCTATCAGATGTTCGCCTGGTTTCAATGGAAGGCTTAAAACTTTCAGTAATAGCCTATCAAACACTACGATTAGCAGCCAATGAACAAGGGAAACTAGATTTTTTAGACACCGTCAAACCTAGTCGGTTAACCAACTACCTATATGCCATCAAAGATACGACACCCTATTTTAATGAACACCCTAAAATGATAACATTGGCAGTTGATAATGATGAAGCCGGGAGAGACTTTTGTCAGAAATTGTCAGAGAAAGGTATTCCAATCGTTCAAGAATTGCCACCATTACAGGGATTTGAAACCAAGTCAGACTGGAATGATTTGGTGAAACAACAAAGGGAAATTTCTTTAGGGGAAGTTATCCAATCAGTCCAAGCACAAGTCATTAGGAATCATCCTCCACCTAAACGAGAGACTGTTTTAGAATTGTGATAACAAAATCAAGAGTCTTGTCATAAGCTAGAGTGTGACAAGGAGGAATGTTTTATGAGTGTGATTGAACGTCTGGCTGAAAAAGTGGCTAGACAAGAAGAAAAAGTCTCGCGAGAGACGGAAAAATTGGAAAACTATCGTGACCAACTTCAAACAGTTATGTACAGTACCTTTATCAAACGGCAACAATCTAGTCATTTATCCTTTCATGAAGCTTTAGAACAGGCCTTTGGTAAAGAAGCCCCACTCCATCCAAATGATAGAAATGAGGATACAGAATGAGTAAATCATGGAATTTTGATCAGCCACTAGACGATGCGACACCAACATCTTCAAATGAAGAGCGAGCTAAAATCGCAGCACTCTTCCATAAAAAGGATGATCAGCCAAATGAAGAAGTGGATTATGTGGCTGCTTTTGAAAAGCAAAAAAAGAATCCAGAAGCTAAAGTAGAATCAAAGACTGAAGAAAAAGATAAGCAAAGTCAGTCGCTGAAAGTAAATATCACTAGTGACTACAAACAACATTTGGCGAATACAATTGCACAAAACAACAAAGACATTTCAGCTTGTCAAAAGCAAATTGAAGAACTCCATCAGCTGATTGATGAAAAGAAGATTCAAAATAAAAAGCTACAGGCCATTTCCGCAGCTATTGATGACCTATAAGCGAGCAGTCCAGCTGGGCTGCTTTCTATAAGGAGAAAAATATGCGATTATTCAGAAAGAAAACTCATAACCAGAATAGCTTTAAACGTCTCATTCATCGCTTATCAGGGATGTCTGAAGCCGAATTATTTAAGGTAGACCAATTACTAGATGTTGTCTTTGATTCAAAAACTCAGACCACTAGAGCAGAAGAAACCATCTCAAAACCTATACCAAGGGAACTAACTTTAGATGAAACCATTACTGATGTCAAGAACAAACTGAACACCGAGCAACTGGCGAAACGGATTGAAGAATTTAAGCAGGCAAAGAAACCGAAGAACGGATAATGCACCAAAATTGGTGCATTATCCGTTTTTTGTGGTATAATAAGAGTAAATACAAGGAGGAAACAGTATATGATTGGAGATAATATTAAGTCCTTACGAAAAACTCATGATTTAACCCAGCCAGAATTCGCAAAAATTGTTGGGATTTCACGCAATAGCCTAAGTCGATATGAAAATGGAACTAGTTCTGTTTCAACAGAACTCATCGACCGAATTTGTCAGAAATTTAATGTTTCATACGTTGATATTGTAGGGGAGGACAAAATGCTAACACCCCTTGAAGATTATCAATTGACCTTAAAAGTAGAAGTGATAAAAGAACGTGGAGCGGCCATTTTATCCCAACTCTATCGCTACCAAGATAGCCAAGATATTGCTTTTGATGACGAAACCAATCCTTGGATTTTGATGAGTGATGATTTGTCTGAATTGATCCATACAAAGATTTACCTTGTTGATACTTTCGATGAAATAGAGCGTTATAATGGCTATTTAGACGGTATAGAGCGGATGTTAGACACGGTGTATCATCGGGTAGTGGCTTGATGAGACTGGAAGAATTTAGTGAGGATGAATTTCAGAAAGCCTTACAGCGAACGATTCGAGCTCTAACTCTAACTCTAACTCGTGGAAAGACGATTCCAGACCAACCGAAAGCCATTTTGCTTGGTGGGCAAAGCGGAGCAGGAAAGACGACCATCCATCGAATTAAGCAAAAAGAATTTCAAGGGAATATCATCATTATTGACGGAGACAGCTTCCGTTCGCAGCATCCAAATTATCTTGATCTCCAACAAACATACGGCAAAGATAGTGTGGAATACACCAAACAGTTTGCAGTACAGATGGTGGAATCTCTAGTAGAAAAACTGAGTGATTTGGGTTATCATCTCTTGATTGAAGGGACATTGCGGACAGTTGACGTACCAAATAAAACAGCAGAATTATTGAAAGGTAAGGGATATGAGGTTCAACTAGCCTTGATCGCAACAAAGCCAGAACTGTCCTATCTTAGTACCCTTATCCGATACGAGGAGCTGTACGCTATCAATCCTGTTCAAGCGAGAGCTACTCCTAAAGAGCACCATGATATGATAGTAAACAATCTCGTTGAGAATACCCGACAGCTGGAGCAATTAGGTATTTTTGAACGAATCCAAATCTATCAACGAGATAGAACTTGTGTTTATGATTCCATGGATGATGAGACTTCAGCAGCAACTGTGCTCCAAGAGTTGCTGTTTGGCGAATGGAGTCAAGTAGAGAAGGAGATGTTAAGGGGGGAGAGGAACAACTGAATAATTTGAAATAAATTCAATATATAGAGAGAAATAATGGTGATGAATATGTACGATGAATTAAGTATAGAGTTATCTAAAGGAAAAATTCTTGATGACTATGTGAAAGAGTTTTTAAGGGGATTTGGTTATAAAGATGGAATCGAGATATTAGAATTCTCGAATTATTTAATCAGAGAGGTTGAAGATATTCTATTTGCATTGGATGCTCAAAACAGAGAACCAGTAGAATTGTTAAATGATTTACAATCTTTACTTGATAAATTTGTAAGAGATAATTTGTTAAACATTTCTAACCTAGAAGACGAAATTAAACTTGACAATAGAGAAAAATTATTAAAAACATTATATACATTAGTCTACGATGAAAAACAATGGGTAAGCTATAATATAGGTTCAAATAAACTTGTTTCCAATATAAGGAGATGTATTTTAAAGGTTTTAAGTGCTATCACTGAATTTCAAAATAATCAAATGGCTGATATGGATAATTTGATTGAAGCTATGAATGATAAATATCCTATACGACAAGGAGGTACGAATAACCAAGTATTTCTTTCTCACGCTTATATTGATAGACTTTATACCTTAGGACTATTCTTATATTTTTATGATAGAAATATTTATCTATATATTGACTGGATGCATCAACCGAGTGGACAATTAACCAAGAAAATAAAAAATAATTTGCTTATTGCGATTGATAATTCGAAGCAGATATTATTTTTGAGATCTTTAAATAGTGAATTGGGGTTACAAGGGGGTAATCGACAAATTAGAGAATGGTGTGCTTGGGAAATAGGAACATTTGATTATAAATCACATGGTACAGGTGACAAATACTTTATTGATAGGTATAGACGAAATAAAAAATCAAAAAGTAGAAGTCAATTGATTCAAGATTTCCTACCATTTAGTTATGTACAAAATGGTAAACTGTGTTAAAGGAAGGATATGATGATGAGACAAGGAATATTTATTAAAGAATTTACTAAGGCTGTTCAAGCAGGAAATGCAGCAGTGTTTGCTGGTGCAGGAACATCAGTCGATGCGGGGTTTGTTAACTGGAAAAAACTTGTAGAACCGTTTGCTGATGAAATTGACTTAGATATTGAAAAAGAGTCTGATTTAATTGGATTAACTCAGTATTATATAAATTCCAAGTCTGGGAATAGAGGAACTATTAACCAGCAAATAATTAAGGAGTTTTCTAGCACAGAGGCGGAAACAGAAGTTATGAATCTGCTAACACGACTTCCAATTACTACATACTGGACAACTAATTATGATAAGGTAATTGAAAACGGATTAAAAAATAATAATCGTAGAGGAGATATAAAGAGAAAAACTGATGATCTAGCAATTAGTGTTCCTGATAGTGATGCAATTGTTTATAAGATGCACGGTGATGTAGATTCACCTAAAGATGCAGTTATTTCAAAAGATGATTATGAAAGATATAGTGATAAAAACTCTCTATTCGTAACAGCTTTACGAGGTGACTTAGTTTCTAAAACATTTTTGTTTGTGGGGTTTAGCTTTGAAGACCCTAATTTAGAATCTATTTTGGGTAAGGTAAATGTTTTACTAGGAGATAATAAGAGAGAACATTATTGTATTCAAAAACAAGTGTCAGAGAAAGACTATGACGGAGACACCGAAGAATATAATTACGCTAAAATAAAACAAGATTTAAAAATCAAAGATTTACAACGATATGGAATAGAGACAGTTTTAGTAGATGCTTATTCTGAAATATCTGACTTGATACTAAAGATTGAGGAGGCGTACTTAAAAAATACAATCTTCATTTCAGGTAGTATATCCGATTATAATGAGAATTGGAGTAAAGAAAAAGTAAATCAATATTGCTATGATTTATCGAGTTTTCTTGTTTCAAAAGATTATAAAATAATATCAGGGTTTGGACTTGGTATAGGAAGTAGTGTTATTAACGGTGCACTAGATCAAATTTATAAAACTAAATATAGGCATGTAAGTGAGCATCTTGGTTTGTTTCCTTTTCCACAAAATGACAATGGAGAGAAACCGTTAAAAGAACGTTGGACTGAGAACCGTGAACAAATG
>CAUUXT010000064.1:0-6332 GCA_963549015.1 uncultured Streptococcus sp. | reverse complement strand
ATCATCTGTAACAGCGAACATGACTCTGAAAAAGAACGGGAGTACATTGAAATGCTGGAAGCCAATCAGGTAGACGGTATCATTTCTGGAAGTCACAACTTGGGAATTGAAGACTACAATCGTGTGACAGCACCGATTATTTCCTTTGACCGAAACCTATCACCAGACATCCCTGTCGTCTCCTCTGATAACTACGGTGGCGGGGTCCTCGCAGCCCAAACTCTGGTCAAGACAGGCGCCCAGTCTATCATTATGATTACAGGGAATGACAACTCTAATTCACCAACTGGACTACGCCATGCTGGCTTTGCCTCTGTTCTCCCAAAAGCTCCTATTATCAATGTTTCGAGTGACTTTTCTCCCGTCAGAAAAGAAATGGAAATCAAGAATATCTTGACCCATCAGAAACCAGATGCGATTTTTGCTTCGGATGATTTGACAGCTATTCTGGTCATTAAAATTGCTCAAGAACTGGGCATTTCTGTCCCTGAAGAGCTTAAAATCATCGGTTACGATGGGACTTACTTTATCGAGAATTACTATCCTCATTTGACGACGATTAAGCAGCCAATGAAAGAGATTGCCCAACTCACTGTTGATCTCCTCTTGCAGAAGATTGAAGGTAAGGAAGTCGCGACAACTGGTTATTTCTTACCAGTCACCCTATTACCAGGAAAAAGTATTTAATACTCTTCGCAAATCTCTTCAAACCGCGTCAGCGTCGCCTTACCGTAGATATATGTAACTGACTTCGTCAGTCTTATCTACAACCTCAAAGCAGTGCTTTGAGCAACCTGCGGCTAGCTTCCTAGTTTTCTTTTTGATTTTCATTGACTATAAGTACAAGAAAACTCAGACAAATCAGTCTGAGTTTTTTATGATCTTAAGTTTTCGAGATAACGCTGGGCTGTCTCTAAGTTAAAGGTTTTATCTGCGATGAGGCGCTCAACGAGGGGAGCAACTTCGGACTCACTAGCACCTGCTAGGAGAGCTAAGGATTTGGCCTGCAATTTCATGTGGCCTTGCTGGATGCCCGTACTTACCAAGGCTTTGAGGGCCGCAAAGTTTTGGGCGAGACCGATAGACACGATAATCTGAGCTAATTCTTTGGCAGAAGGATTTCCCAGTAGTTCATGACTGAGGGCTACACGCGGGTTGAGACCGATTGAGCCACCCTTGGTCGCTACCGGCATGGGTAGGGTCATATCACCGACCAATTCTTCCCTTTCCATGTCCAGCGTCCATTGACTAAGACCTTGATAGCGTCCATCTCGACTGGCAAAGGCATGGGCCCCAGCTTCGATGGCACGCCAGTCATTACCAGTGGCAATCAAAATGGCATCAATACCATTAAAAATCCCTTTATTATGAGTAGCTGCTCGGTAAGGATCAGCCTGCGCAAACTGGCTAGCCAAGGCTATTTTCTCCGCAATTTCTCGTCCTTGGTCCCTTTGGGGACTCAAGTAGCGAAAGGCGATACGACAGCTTGCAGTCACCAGAGAATCGGTCGCGTAGTTGGACAAAATTCCCATAAGACTCTGCCCCTGACTGAGTTCTTCTAAGACTGATTTTAAGGCTTCCAGCATGGTGTTAAGCATATTGGCTCCCATGGCTTCCTGAGTATCGACATGGAGATAAACAACGAGAAATTCTGTTTCACCTTTGATCTGCTCTACATGCAAATCACGCGCCCCACCACCACGTTTGACGATGGAGGGATAGGCTTGATTGGCAAGTTCTAAGAGCTCCGCCTTCTTGCTGGCAATCTTCTCTTGCGCTAGATCTGGATTAGCAACTTGATAAAGGGCTACCTGACCAATCATCTGGCGCTCATGTACTTGAGCAGTAAAGCCACCTGCTCGCTTGATGATTTTACTTGCATAGCTGGCCGCAGCAACCACTGAGGGTTCTTCTGTCACATAGGGAACTGTGTAGTCCTGACCATTCACCACAAGATCTGGAATGACGGAATAAGGTAGAGAGAATGTTCCCACCACATTCTCACTCAGCTGGTCTGCAACTGCCAAGCTGACTTGTTCATCCTGCTCCAGACTGGTTTGCTTTTCAGGACTAAGGAGCGCCTGAGCTTTCAGTAACTCAAGGCGCTCATGGTATGACTTTTTAGAAAATCCATTCCAACTTCTCTTCATTATTTTTCAACCTTGCTATAACGGCGTTGGTGGTCGAGAATTTCAACCAAGGCATAGTCTTGATGTTCATAGCCTGCAAATTGGGCTGAACCAGATTCATCCAACTGCAATTCTTCGAAGAAGACTTTTTCATAGTCTGCAACTGACAATGCTGTACGTTGCTTGAGTTTGCTCAAACGATCCTTATCAAGGTAGGCCTCATAGCCTTCAACCAGTTCTCCACTAAAGAACTCTGAAACCGCTCCACTTCCGTAACTGTAGAGGACAATTTTATCTCCAGCCCTCAAATTCTCTGCATTTTCCAAAAGGGAGAGAAGCCCAAGGAAGAGGGAACCTGTGTAGATATTCCCAATCATCTGACTGTAGAGAATGGATTTATCAAAGTTTTCTTGCAGACTATCCTTTTTTTCCTGAGACAAAGTCTTATCCATCATCTTGCGCAAGCCTTTTAGGGCTAATTTGGGATAAGGCAAGTGGAAGCAGATAGCCGCAAAATCATTCATAGTCCAATCATAGCGTTTCTTGTATTCATCCCAAGTCGTCGTAAGACTGTCAAGATATTGCTGAGTTGAGTACAAGCCATTTACATAAGGAGTGGTTGAATAGTTCGGGCGCCAGAAATCCATAATGTCACGCGTTTGGGCAACATTATCATTGTTAAAGGCCATGGTACGCGGATTTTGCGTAATCAACATCGCCACACTCCCAGCTCCCTGAGTTGGTTCACCTGGAGTCGCTACACCATACTTGGCAATATCGCTGGCGATGACCAAGACCTTGGACTTTGGAGAATTTTCCACATGCAACTTGGCATAATGGAGGGCAGCTGTTGCTCCGTAACAAGCTTCTTTGATTTCAAAACTGCGAGCGAACGGCTGGATACCTAATAGACCGTGAACAAAGACCGCTGCTGCCTTACTCTGGTCAATTCCTGACTCGGTCGCCACGATGACCATATCGATTTCTTCTTTTTCTTTATCTGTGAGGATAGAGTTGCTTGCACTGGCAGCTAAGGTGACAACATCCTCAGTCAATGGTGCAATGCTAATTTCGTTTAACAAGAGTCCCTTGCTATATTTATCCGGATCAACTCCTCTTGCTTCTGCTAGGTCTTGTAATTTCAAGACATATTGACTGGTCGCAAAACCAATCTTATCAATACCGATTGTCATATTTACCTCTGTTTTTTCATTCATTGTAAAAAATCGTTCTATTCTATTTTATCACAAATAGGAACAAATGAGAGAAAAAAGACTTGATTCAACAAATCAAGTCTTTGCTTTGACAGCATTAGGAGGATATGCCTCGCTGTTTTCGGATATAGTAATAAAGTTTCAGAATCACTGTTCCACTTGCCATCCCGATAGAAATGACCAGAGCCAACATAACTACTAGTGTTGCACTGGTAAGGGCATGACTGTAATCGCCTGTCACAAAGAAGGCTGTCGTTCGATAGGATAGATAACCGGGCACCAAGGGGGCAAGAATGGCCAAAACAAAGACCACTGCTGGCGTCTTATATACAATACTTAAAATTTGGCTGATACAAGAACCAACCACCGCTGCAATAAAGGTCGCAACAATAACATTGGTTGGTTCTTTGAGCACGAGGTAGAGGAGCCAGACACCCATTCCCAGAACACCACCAGGTAGGAGCATGGAACGCTGAACATTTAGTACGATTAGAAAGGTGATAATGGCGAGTAAACTCGCCACTGCTTGGAGTAAAATACTTGTTAGAGTCATCTTATGTCATCAAAACCAGGGCAACGGAGGTGCCAGCCCCTAAAGCGAGGGTAATGAGCAAGGATTCAAACATCTTGCTCATACCAGAGTTGATATGGTTGGTCATGATATCCCGAACTGCATTTGTCAGAGCAATCCCTGGAACAAAAGGCATGACGGCTCCCGCTATGATCAAGTCTGCCGTCGAAGGAAATCCTGTATAGCGGGCCCAGAACTGGGCAATCAATCCAAAAACAAAGGCTCCCGCAAAGGCGGTTACAAAAGGAATGCGGACAAACTTCTCTACATAGAGAGAAAAAGCAAAACCAAGTAAGGTCGCAATGGCTGCACCAAAAGCATCATAGGTATTCCCCCCGAACATAATCGAGAAAAAAGGGGCACTGAGAGTTGCTGCAATAGTCACTTGGAACTTGGTATAAGGAAGAGCTTGATTTCTGATTTCCGTTAGCCTTTCAAAAGCCGTAGAGAGATCAATCTGCCCTCCGACAAGCTCCCGTGATACTTGGTTCACATCGCAGACCTTTTCGATGTTGTAGGAGGAAGAAGTTACTCGTTTCATACGAGAAATATTGGTATTCTCAATAGAAAAGAAAATAGCTGCTGGCATGGCAAGAACGTTGCAATCCACTATTCCCTGTGAATGAGCGATACGGATCATGGTGTCCTCCACCCGATAAATCTCCGAACCGCTTTTTAAGAGAATGGTTCCAGCTAGCATAATCACATCAATGACGGCATTCAACTCTCTTGATTCGTCCATTTTCTCCTCCTTTTCTGCTTCCTATATTTTATCACAAAAATCAATGAAAAAAAATCTTTGTCATGAAATCATGACAAAGATTCGTTTAATCTCGAGAACTTTCACGTGTTCCTTCACTATTTGATTGACTAGTTGAAGGAGTGTTTCCTTGTTGGTTCCCCTGATTTGGAGCTGTAGAAGAACCTTGGTTCCCACGTTGTGCAGAACTAGAAGATGAAGTTGACGGTGGTGTTTTCGGTTTGTAGATGGAAAGTTTGATACGCGTGCTAGCAAGGTCGACCTGTTCACCCGCTTTTGGTGTTTGATCTACAACTGTACCTTCTGCTGTCCCTTCAGGAGCAGTCGAAACCTCGACAACCTCAATATTGGCCTCTTTTACACCGACAATCTGAGTCAAATTATTCTTTGTAAATTCGAGACTTGAACCAATATAACTTGGCATAGAAACGCTTGTTACTTTCTTAGCAACCGTTAAAGTAATTGTGCTGGCTTTTGAAAGATCATAAGTCGTACCTGCCGCAGGACTTTGTCTGAGAATGGTTCCAGGTTCGCTTTCGCTGGATTCTTCCTCTTCCATCTTGATTAGATTCTCAGGAACCTTCTTCTCCTTGAGTTCAGCTACGGCATCCGTATACTTGCGTCCAACATAATTGCTCAATTGGAAGGATTGCTTACCAGAAGAAACGATCAAATTAACCTTGGTTCCTTCTTTTCGGCCACTACCAGCTTCTGGATCCGTTCGAATAACACGTCCTTCTGCTACGGTATCACTAGCCTCTGACCTCTCTTCACCGGCTTCAAACTTAGATTTTTTAAGAGCTTCCTTAGCCTCTGCAACGGTTTGTCCAGCTACATTAGGAATAGCAATCGTTGCTGGTGTTCTAGATAAAATCCAGACCAAAGAGGCTGCAACTAATAGAAGACTGGCTAAAAGAATCATATAGCGAGCCTTAAACTTCCGCTTTTTAGTTGGCTTTTGCGTAGGTGCTTGCTCTGGGGTTAATTTCTTTGACTGAGGACGTTCTTCCTGCGCCGGAGCTTTTGGAATCGATGTCAGTGTACTTTGTGGAACTTTAGGTAAAGTCTTCGTATCCGCCTTACTCGCATCGTCAAAGACCAGTTTCGGTTCATTCCGACGATTATAAGACAAGCTAGTTGACAAGTCCATATACATTTCTGAAACAGACTGATAGCGATCAGACAATTTCTTAGCAGTTGCCTTGATGACAACATTTTCCAAAGCCTGAGGGACAGATGGGTTTTCAGCAATGACGGACGGAAGTGGCTTCTGGAAATGCTGAAGGGCAATCGTAACCGCACTATCCCCATCATAAGGGATATGGCCAGTCAGCATTTCATAGAAAATAATCCCCATTGCATAGATATCACTCTGGAAGGTCGCTTTTGAACCACGCGCTTGCTCAGGTGACAAATAATGAACCGAACCCAGCATCGAGTTGGTCTGGGTCAGACTCGTCTCTGCAAAGGCCACTGCAATCCCAAAGTCAGTAACTTTAGCAGTTCCATCTGGTGTCAAGAGGATATTTTGAGGTTTCAAATCTCGGTGAACAATTCCTCTAGCATGAGCTAAACGCATAGCCAAAAGAATCTGTCCCATAATCCGAACCGCCTCTTCATTTGAAAGAGGATAGTGTTCTTTGATATAACGCTTGAGG
>CAUUXT010000063.1:0-6369 GCA_963549015.1 uncultured Streptococcus sp. | reverse complement strand
GTCACTCCACCTGTTGTCGGATCAGTTAAAATAGTTAGGTAAAAAAGTCCTGCCTTGGAATGACGTTGAACTGCCGCAGAAATCTTAGCCATCTGCATCAAGCTCATGATTCATTCTTGCATACGGGCTCCACCAGAAGCTGTGAAGAGAACGACTGGCAAGTTTTCTACCGTTGCATACTCAAACAAGCGCGTGATTTTTTCACCCACAACGGTTCCCATAGAAGCCATGATAAAGTTTGAATCCATGATCCCAAGGGCAACTTTTTGTCCCTTGATGCTAGCTGTACCAGTCAGTACTGCTTCATCCAAACCTGTCTTTTTACGCATAGTAGCCAGTTTTTTCTGGTAGCCAGGAAAGTTTAATGGATCTTGAGTTTCAATACCCGTAAACATCTCCACAAAGCTAGCAGAATCAATCGTCAAATCCAAGCGTTCCTGAGCTGAAATACGGAAAGTATAGCTACAATGGGGACAAATTCGTTCGCTCCCAAGATCCTTTTGGTAAATGGTGTGTTTACAACCAGGACACTGGGAGAAGAGTTCATCCGGAACCTCAGGCTTGGCTTGTGGTTTCTGCCTTACGGAACGGTTAGGATTAATCCGAATATACTTATCCTTTTTACTAAATAGAGCCATAACTCCCCCTTTTAGTTCTCATACTGTTTGAAAGTCTATTCTTTTTCTTGGTATTTTGGCAAGAAAGTTTCCATCAAGAAGGAAGTATCGTAGTCACCAGCGATAACTCGGCGGTCTGAAATCAGATCCAACTGGAAGTCTGCATTGGTTTGCACTCCTTCAATATCAAGTTCATAAAGTGCCCGTTGCATCTTCATAAGAGCATCAAAACGATTCTCCCCATGGACAATGATTTTAGCAATCATACTATCATAGTAAGGGGGAATGGTATAACCTGGATAAACTGCTGAGTCCACGCGCAAGCCAACTCCACCACTTGGTAGATAGAGATTGGTAATTTTCCCTGGGCTTGGAGCAAAGTTAAATGCTGGATTTTCTGCATTAATCCGGCACTCGATAGCATGACCTCGTAGGACGATATCTTCTTGTTTGAAAGGTAAGGGTTGCCCGGCCGCAATGCGAATCTGTTCCTTCACGATATCAACACCTGAAACAAACTCTGTGACTGGGTGTTCAACTTGCACACGAGTATTCATTTCCATGAAGTAGAAATTACCACTCGCTTCATCGAGCAGAAATTCAATCGTCCCTGCATTTTCATAGCCTACAGACTCTGCTGCACGAACAGCTGCAGCACCAATTTCATGACGAAGGGTTTTGCCAATCGCAATGGATGGGCTTTCTTCTAAGACTTTTTGGTTATTTCGTTGGAGTGAACAATCCCGTTCACCAAGATGGACAACATGACCCTCTTGATCCGCAAGGATCTGAACCTCAATATGGCGAGCTGGATAGATCACACGCTCAAGATACATAGCGCCATTTCCAAAATTGGCCTTGGCTTCACTGGATGCTGTTTCAAAGGCTGCGACCAAGTCTTCTGCCTTTTCAACCTTACGAATCCCTTTTCCACCACCACCTGCCGATGCCTTAAGCATGACTGGATAGCCAATTTTTTCTGCAACTGCAAGCGCCTCTTCGGCCGTGTGAACTTCACCATCAGATCCTGGGATAACTGGAACCCCAGCCTTGATCATTTGCTCACGCGCATTGATCTTATCTCCCATGGTATCCATCACAGCACCAGAAGGGCCGATGAACTTAATTCCCACTTCATCACACATCGTGGCAAACTTGGAGTTTTCGCTAAGAAATCCAAAACCTGGATGGATGGCTTCTGCTTCTGTCAAGACTGCAGCAGACAAAATCGCATTGATATTGAGATAAGACTCTGTCGCCTTACCAGGTCCGATACAGATAGCTTCATCCGCTAGGAGTGTGTGAAGAGCTTCCTTATCAGCAGTTGAATAAACTGCTACGGTTGCAATGCCTAATTCACGCGCAGCTCGAATAATGCGAACCGCAATCTCACCACGGTTGGCAATTAAAATTTTACGAAACATGGAGAACCTCCTTAGTTTCCAATTGCAAAGGTAAGAGTACCACTCGCTGCAAGCTTGCCATCTACTTCAGCCTTTGCTTCAACCACGGCAATCGTACCACGACGTTTGACAAAAGTAGCCGTCATGACCAATTGATCACCTGGTACAACTTGCTTCTTGAACTTAACCTTGTCCATGCCAGCGTAAAAGACCAGTTTCCCTTTGTTTTCAGGCTTGGACAATTCCAAGACACCCGCAGTCTGTGCCAAAGCTTCCATGATAAGAACACCTGGCATGACTGGGTATTGTGGAAAATGACCATTGAAGAAAGGTTCGTTGATCGTGACATTTTTAATGGCAACAATAGTATCTTCGCTCACTTCCAAGACACGGTCCACTAGGAGCATAGGGTAGCGATGGGGTAGAGCTTCTTTGATTCCTTGAATATCGATCATTTGATACGTACCAATCCTTTACCAAACTCAACCATTTCTTCATTTGAAACGAGAATTTCTGTTACCACGCCATCCTTAGGTGCAGGAATTTCATTCATGACCTTCATGGCTTCGATGATCACCAAAGTCTGACCTTTTTTAACACTGTCTCCAACCGTCACAAAGGCAGGTTTATCCGGTCCAGCGGCCAAGTAAGCCACCCCTACAAGTGGGCTTTCAACGACATCACCCTCTGGAGCAACCGTCGTTTCAGCAGGTACCGGAGCTTCGTCCACAGCACTCTCTGCTGGAGTCGAAGGGGCAGAAACTACTGGACTTGCAACTACTGCAGTTGGTGCTGGAGCAACTTGAGCTGTTGCTTCAGAAGCCATTCTTGCTTCATTCTTGCTGAACTGCAATTCATCCGTTCCATTTTTATAAGAAAATTCTCTCAAACTTGATTGGTCAAATTGAGCCATCAAGTCCTTGATCTCATTTAAATTCATAATTATTTATTCTCCCAATGTTTGAAAGCAAGAACCGCATTGTGTCCACCAAAACCAAAAGTGTTTGAAATAGCATAAGGGATTTCTTGCTCCAAGCCTTGTCCATAAACGACATTCGCTTCGATATAGTCTGACAACTCGCTTGTTCCAGCGGTCATTGGTACAAAGTTATGACGCATGGCTTCGATGGTAGCGATTGCTTCTACCGCTCCTGCAGCACCAAGCAAGTGTCCTGTAAAGGACTTGGTTGAAGATACTGGTACTTCTTTACCGAGAACAGCTACAATGGCACTACTTTCTCCTTTTTCATTAGCAGGAGTTGAAGTTCCATGGGCATTGACATAAGCCACTTGTTCTGGAGAAATTTCTGCTTCTTCCAAAGCTAATTTAATTGCCTTGATTGCACCTTGACCTTCTGGATGAGGTGAAGTCATATGGTAAGCATCGCAGGTATTTCCATAACCAACTACTTCAGCTAAGATAGTTGCTCCACGCTTTTCAGCATGTTCAAGACTCTCAAGAACCAGCATCCCAGAACCTTCTCCCATCACAAAACCATTACGGTCTTTGTCAAACGGAATAGAAGCACGAGTTGGATCTTCTGTAGTTGATAAGGCAGTCAATGCTTGGAAACCAGCGATGGCAAAAGGAGTGATAGATGATTCTGATCCACCTACTAACATGACATCTTGGAAACCAAACTTGATGGAACGGAAGGCATCGCCAATAGCATCATTTGATGAGGCACAGGCTGTATTGATTGATTTACAGACACCGTTTGCTCCAAAGCGCATGGCAACATTTCCTGAAGCCATATTTGGCAAGGCTTTTGGAAGTGTCAATGGCTTAACACGTTTTGGGCCTTTTTCATGAAGACGGATAACTTGGTCTTCGATTTCTTTAATTCCCCCAATACCTGAGGCAACGATGACACCAAAACGATCTTTATCAATTGCTTCTACATCAAGATTAGCATTTGTCACCGCTTCTTGAGCTGCATATAAGGCATACAAAGAATAGTTATCAAAACGGTTGGTATCTTTTTTGACAAAGTATTTATCAAATGGGAAATCTTGAACTTCTGCCGCATTGTGCACAGCAAATTCGCTGTGGTCAAACTTAGTGATTTTTCCAATTCCAATTTTCCCAGTTTGCAAACTGTTCCAAAATTCTTCTGGAGTATTTCCGATAGGAGAGGTCAATCCGTAACCTGTTACTACAACTCGATTTAGTTTCATCTGTCTTACCTATATCTTTCTTTTTTTACATGCTAAGTCCGCCATCAACAGCGAGAACTTGTCCAGTCAAATAATCCTGTCCAGCCAGGAACACTGTAGCATCTGCGATATGTTCTGCTTGTCCAAAACGCTTCATTGGGATTTGGGCCAATGTCGCTTCCTTGACCTTATCAGACAAAACAGCAGTCATATCCGATTCGATCATCCCTGGTGCAAGAGCATTTACTCGCACATTGCGATTGGCAACCTCACGTGCTACTGACTTGGTAAACCCAATCAAACCTGCTTTAGAAGCTGCATAGTTGGCCTGCCCGATATTTCCCATCAAACCGACCACACTGGACATATTGATGATAGCACCTTCACGCGCCTTTATCATCTGTTTCAAGACTACTTGGGTCATGTTGAAGGCACCTGTCAAGTTGATCTTAATCACCTTTTCAAAGTCTTCTTCGGTCATCTTGAGCATAAGCGTATCTTGAGTGATTCCAGCATTGTTGACCAAGACATCGACAGAACCGAGTTCTGCAATCGCTTGATTTACCATACGCTTGGCATCTGCAAAGTCTGAAACATCACCTGAGATTGGTACCACTTTGACGCCGTAGTTTGAAAACTCAGCCAGCAAGTCTTCTGAGATTGTCCCTCGACTATTCAAAACTACATTCGCACCTAGTTTGGCAAATTTGTGAGCAATGGCAAGTCCGATACCACGACTTGAACCTGTTACAAAGACATTTTTGTTTATAAGTTGCATTCTATTTCTCCTGGTTTCCTGTTGTATTTTGTGGGAGAAGGGATCATTAGTTTCCTAACAAAGCATCCAAGCTTGCTTGGTCTTCAACATTAGCTAGCTGAGCTGTTTTATCGATTTTTTTGACAAAGCCTGATAGGACCTTACCAGGACCAATTTCAATAAAGTTGCTTACCCCAGCATCCTGCATCACAGCAATACTTTCATAAAAACGAACAGGTTCTTTGACCTGACGCGTCAAAAGCTCTTGGATTCGATCTTTTTCCATAACAGCAGCTTCCGTATTGCCGACTAGTGGGCAAGTAAAATCAGAGAAACTCACTTCCTCAAGAGCTCCAGCTAGTTGCCGACTGGCTGGCTCAAGAAGGGCTGTATGGAAAGGACCAGATACATTTAAAGGAATCAATCGTTTTGCTCCTGCTTCCTGCAAGAGTTCAACTGCACGGTCAACCGCAGCCACATCACCACCAATAACAATCTGGCTTGGGGTGTTGTAGTTGGCTGGAGTCACTACTCCAACTTCAGAAGCATTTTTGCAAGTTTCCTCAATCACTTCAACTGGAGTATTAAGAACGGCAACCATCTTTCCAGAGCCTGCAGGTGCAGCCTCTTCCATATAAGCACCACGTTTAGCAACCAAGGCAACTGCATCCTCAAAGTCCAAGGCACCACTTGCTACAAGAGCCGAATATTCGCCAAGGGATAAGCCTGCAACCATATCTGGCAGATAGCCCTTTTCTTTCAATAGTCGGTAAATAGCAACGGATGTAGCTAGAATAGCTGGTTGCGTGTAACGAGTCTGATTTAACTTTGCTTCATCATTGTCAATCAAGTCACGGAGGTCATACCCTAAGACTTGGCTAGCTTGGTCAATTGTTTCCTTGACGATAGGATAGTGGTCATAGAGATCACGTCCCATCCCTATATACTGAGCACCTTGGCCCGCAAATAGAAAGGCTGTTTTAGTCATTTCTTGTAACTCCTGCCCAACGAGCAGCTTCTTCTTGAATTTTTTCAGCTGCACCGTAGTAGATATCTTTTAAGATTTCTTCAACAGTTTCTTCTTTAGAAATCAAACCTGCAATTTGGCCGGCCATCACTGAACCGCCATCCACATCACCATGGACAACAGCTTTAGCTAAAGCTCCTGCACCCATTTGCTCAAAGATTTCTAAATCTGGATTTTCTTGTTTAAAGGCATCCTTTTCAGCCTGCTCAAAATCACGAGTCAACTGGTTTTTAATGGCACGAACTGCATGTCCAAAATGTTGTGCTGAAATCGTTGTATCAATATCACGAGCTTTTAAAATTTTAGCTTTATAATTTGGATGAGCATTAGATTCTCTGGCAACTACAAAACGAGTTCCTACTTGAACGGCTTCTGCGCCAAGCATAAACCCAGCTGCTGCCCCTTCAC
>CAUUXT010000062.1:0-6375 GCA_963549015.1 uncultured Streptococcus sp. | reverse complement strand
GTTACGATCAAGATAATCCATTCCCTCTAAGTCTACGTAGTTGTTCGCTTTAAAATCAAGCGCCGCTAATTGATAAACAAATCGAATATTTAGAGCTTTGCCATAGTCTGTTTCAAGAACCTTTTGTTGTTCTTCCACCAGTCCTTGAAAGAATTCGAGATTGTCTGTGTGATAGGATGCTTTGACTTCGTATTGGTAAGTATCTACAGCTGGGGACATAAATTTCAAATAAACCAGGTCGCCTTCTACCTTATAGTCCTCAAGAGTATAGGCACCTGCTTTTCCTAATGCATTGGTGTTGACCTTGAAAAACATAGGTGCATAAATTTTGAGAGGATATTTTTCTCCTTTATATTCAAAGACGGTATCATTTGAAAAATTCGGACGGATTTTAGTTAACTCAGGGACTAAATATTCGTTCCAAATCTTATCAAATAACTCTTCTTGATTGCTAGCACCCGCTGATTTCACAACTAGGTCAAGATTTTCTTGATTGACAAAGACGGCATCCACTAATTTGAGGGCTGTTTGAACCTTAGGATCCGAAATTTCCTTTTTCTTTTTTTCAAGATTCTCAGCCGCCTCTTTCGTGCGATCTAAAGTTTTATTAAATTGACTGCCACTGTTTGTTTCAACAAAGGTTCTCTCATAGTTGGTAGGTTCAACTTTGGCATTCCAGTCAAATGAAGCAGCAGGACCAGTTACATCTTTCTTATGGTAGGTTCTTGTCTCTGTATTTGTAGTAGCTTTTGTATTGCTTGTAGCAGTGGTTGATGGTTTAGATGAACAGCCGACGAGGCCAAATGCTAAAATTGTAGCAGTGGTTAGAAAATAAACTCTAAACTTTTTTCTCATGGTAGTCTCCTTTGCCAAGAACATTTATTGTATAGTATCAATTATACCATTCTCTTCATTCTTTTGCATGAATTACTAGAAAAGGTATGATTGAGGGATGTATTCTTTTAAGCAAGTATTTGAAAGCTTCTGACATTCTTGAAGGATAAGCAGAAAAAGAGTTTTATTATTTTCTCTTGTAGTAGTCTTTTTTAGAATTCTAATGGGCTTTCTACAAAAACTTTCCAGTCAATTTTCTTGAAACCCTTTCCTTCTTTTGATAGACTAATACATAGTTTGAAAAAAAGGAGATTTATCATGAAAAAATTTGTTGCTGAATTAATCGGTACATTTATGCTTGTGTTCATCGGAACAGGAGCTGTTGTTTTTGGAAATGGTCTTAATGGCCTTGGACACCTTGGAATTGCTTTTGCCTTTGGTTTGGCAATCGTGGTTGCAGCTTTCTCAATCGGAACTGTTTCAGGTGCTCATTTGAACCCAGCCGTTTCGATTGCTATGTTTGTAAACAAACGTTTGTCATCTTCAGAACTTGTAAACTACATCCTTGGACAAGTAGTTGGAGCTTTCCTTGCGTCAGCTGCAGTATTCTTCCTCTTGTCTAACTCAGGCATGTCAACTGCTAGTCTTGGTGAAAATGCCTTGGCAAAAGGTGTCACTGTCTTTGGTGGATTCTTGTTTGAAGTCATCGCAACTTTCTTGTTTGTCCTAGTTATCATGACTGTAACATCAGCAAGCAAAGGCAATGGCGCAATCGCTGGTTTGGTGATTGGTTTGTCATTGACAGCCTTGATCCTTGTGGGCTTGAACATTACTGGACTTTCAGTTAACCCAGCTCGTAGCTTGGCACCTGCTGTTTTGGTAGGTGGCGCAGCCCTTCAACAAGTATGGATTTTCATCCTTGCGCCAATCGTTGGTGGCGTTCTTGCAGCCCTTGTTGCGAAAAACTTTCTTGGAACAGAAGAATAATTGAAATTCAAAAAGCCTTGCTCCTCAGTTTGAGGAACAGGGCTTTTTCGTATGATACTCTTCGAAAATCTCTTCAAACCACGTCAGCTTCGCCTTGGATTATATATGTGACTGACTTCGTCAGTCTTACCCACAACCTCAAAGCAGTGCTTTGAGCTGACTTCGTCAGTTCTATCTACGACCTTAAAGCAGTGCTTTGAGCAACCTGAGGCTAGCTTCCTAGTTTGCTCTTTGATTTTCATTGAGTATGAGTTTAGCGGTTGTCAATTTTCTCTGGGTAAAGATCGTGTTGGAAGAGGCGTTGTTCTGCCAAGCCTTCATACTTAGTTCCAGGTCTACCGTAGTTGTAGTAAGGGTCGATTGAAATGCCACCGCGCGGAGTGAATTTTCCCCAGACTTCTAAATAGCGAGGGTCTAGCAAGTTGACCAAGTCTTTCCCGATGGTGTTGATACAGTTTTCGTGAAAATCCCCATGATTTCGGTAACTAAATAGGTAGAGTTTGAGGGATTTTGACTCGACACAGAGCTTGTCAGGAATGTAGGAAATATAAATGGTCGCAAAATCTGGCTGAGCAGTAATAGGACAAAGTGAGGTAAATTCAGGACAGTTGAATTTGATAAAATAGTCATTTTCCACATGACGATTGTCAAAGGATTCGAGGACTTCTGGTTGATAGTCAAAAATGTAGTTGGTTTCTTTGTTGCCGAGGAGGCTAAGGTTTTTCATTTCTTCTTGTTGTGACATGATTTTTTCTTTCTAATCTTAAACCCCACGTTGGTTGTCGTAGAGGAGGGTATGGAGTTGAGGAAGGACGCGGACATTGCCCCAGCTATCATCAGTGGCGACACGTTCCCAGAGTTCTTTGAGGCGGTCTAGTTGGTCTTGAACGATATTGCCTGTAGCCTTGGGCTCAGGGTTTCCTGCTGATAAGAAGAGAACATCTGGTTGGTAGCGTTCTTGAATGTCTTTGGCAAAGGCCAAATCGGTGTCATCAAAGACAGGGATTTTAAAGGTGACTTTGTCTGGATCCAGTTGGGAAACGATGAAATCCAAGGTCTCAAAGTTGACTTCCATCTTGGATGAAGGAGGTTTTGGACTCAGAGTAACCTGGTCGATGTCTTTTAACCAATTTTGCCAGCGGGAGCCTTGAGTCTCAACGGCTAGAGTGACTCCACGTTCCTTGAGTTTAGTGACTAATTCGGCCATGTTGGCTGCTAGGATAGCAGGATTTCCCCCAGATAGAGTTACATAGTCGTAGGTTCCCAATTTATCCAAGGCAGCAATGACTTCGTCAGCCGTCATGCGAGTTGGTTTTTCAGAACCATCCCAAGTAAAGGCGGAGTCACACCAGTCGCAGTGGTAGTCGCAACCAGCAGTGCGGACAAACATGGTTTTCTGCCCAATAGCACGACCTTCGCCTTGAAAGGTTGGGCCGAAAATTTCCAGAACTGGTAGTTTGAGGACACGTTCCCTAGTCATCTAACCACTCCCGTCTAAACTCCGCAAAGGCCGTCGGAGTCTCATAGAGGCGAACGTATTCCAAACGGAGACCACGTTCATCTGGCAACTCTTGACTCATGGTTTGGAAAATCCAGTAAACCATATTTTCAGCAGTCGTATTCATATAGGGCAGGGTCTCATTGAGATAACGATGGTCCAAGTGGGGCTCTAAGTAGTTCTTGTAGATAGCTTTGATATCTCCGAAATCGTAGGTCATGCCACGTTCATCTAAAAATCCACTGACAGCAATCTGCAGATGATAGGTGTGACCATGAAGGGATTTGCATTTTCCCTCATAGTGAAAGAGGTGATGGGCAGCGTCGAAGGTAAATTCTTTTGATACCAAGGTTCTGTGAGGATTGTAGACAAGAGACTCCCCAGTTTCCTGTTTGATTTCTTTAGGTGCGAAAAACATTAGCCCACTCCTTTCTGTGAAAGATAAACATCTAAACCATGCTGACGTAGGTGGCAGGCTGGGCAATCTCCACAGCCACTTCCGATAATCCCATTGTAGCAGGTCAAGGTCTTTTCACGAACATAGTCAAAGGCACCGAGTTGATCGGCTAATTCCCAAGTTTCAGCCTTGTCTAGCCACATGAGAGGTGTTTGGATAACAAAGTCATAATCCATGGCAAGGTTGAGCGTAACATTAAGGGATTTGACAAAGACATCCCGGCAGTCAGGGTAGCCAGAAAAATCTGTCTCGCAGACACCTGTCACGATGTCTTTAATGCCTCGTTGCTTGGCAAGAACTGCCGCAAAGGAAAGAAAGAGGTGGTTGCGACCGTCAACAAAGGTATTGGGAACCTCTCCCTCTTTTTGCTCGATTTCCATATCAGAGGTCAGGGCATTTTCAGTGATTTGTCCCAGTAGAGACATATCTAAGATGTGATGACGAATCCCCTGTTCCTTAGCGATTTCTCTAGCAACTTGAATTTCGAGATGATGACGTTGGCCATAGGCAAAGGTGACAGCTTCGACTGTTTCATAGTGTTCTTTAGCCCAAAAGAGGCAAGTTGTGGAATCTTGACCGCCACTAAAGACGACCAAGGCTGATTGACGTTTCATAGTACTCCTTCCAAAATGGGAAATGTTCAGAGCACGCAAAAAGCTCCCTTGAGGGGAGCTAAAAAATACCAAGTAGAGGTTTTTTTTAGCGATGGCATGTCCCAAACATCGTAATATTCTACCTACAGTCTAGCATATTTTTTGAAAAATGGCAAAGGGCAAGAAAAAAAGAGACCAAATAAAGCACTTGGTCTCTCGTGTGATTAGCTCAATTCAGCAACGATAGCCTTGATTTGTTCTGCAGTGTGTACTCCAGCAACTTGTTTTACCACTTGGCCGTCTTTTTTGAAGAGAAGAGTTGGGATAGACATGATTCCAAAAGCACGTGCTGTGTTTGGATTTTCATCAACGTCCATTTTAACGATTTTCAAGACATCTTCTGAAAGTTCTTCAGATAATTTATCCAAGATTGGACCTTGCATACGACATGGACCACACCAAGTTGCCCAGAAGTCTACCAAGACCAATCCGTCTTTTGTTTCTTGTTCAAATGTTGCATCTGTAATTGCTTTTGCCATTGTATTTCTCCTTTTTAATTATATTGGCTTAAATCTTGTTTCATGAGATAGAAGAAGACATCTCCATAAGTCCCATGGTAGTCCAAATCATGACCATTATAGGTCAACTTTTGAACGGGGTAATAGTCTGCGACACCGATAAGGCAAGCTTGTTGAGAACGTTCAAAGTCTTGGTAAGACTCGAAAGTCATGGTTCTCTCTTGTTTGCTGGTATCTAGATAGGTAATTTCGATCATATTAAACTCCTTTGTTTGATCTTGACTTTATTGTACTCCTTGAAAAGAGGAATGTCAAGAAAAATGATTGCGCACGCAACTTTTTTAAAAATCTGATTAAGAAATGAAATCAAGACTGGTTTCCAATCTTTCTTCGACAGCTTTTTGTAGATAAGCCAGGGTTGTTTGTCCCTCGTCGGTCAGGCAGATAAAACTAGCCCGTCGATCCTGATCGCAACATCTGCGACTAAGCAAGCCACAGTTTTTCTCTTCTAACCTAGCCACCATTCGAGAAACAGCGCTTGGGCTGAGATGGAGTTTATCTGGCAGGTCAATTTGTCGTAGAGATTTTTCTTGGGCTAGATTCAGATAGTAGAGCAGGTAAAACTCTTTCAAGTTCAGCCTTTGTTCACTCTGCTGGGCAATAGTTTCTTCCAACAAGGCTTCCATTTCTTTTTGACGGCGATTGTAGTCAAACCATTTTTCTAAGTAGGTCATTGCTTTCTCCTTTCTTTTCAAAGTAAAAATCACAAAATCATTACTGACTGTCTCTCTAACACAAGATGATTGCGCATGCAATGATTATACTACTTTTAACTAATCCTTGCAATAAAGAAGAATTTCAATATTTCCTTGAAATTTTCTGAAAAAAGAGTAAACTGGTATGCAAGAAGTTTATTTCATGGAGTTTAGGATGAAATTATATGTTCAATTAATGATTCTCTTTGTGATTTCTCTAATCGGTGAGGGAATCTCCAGTTTCTTTCATCTGCCCATCCCAGGCAGTATTATCGGTTTGGTTATTCTCTTTCTAGCCCTACAATTCAAGTGGTTGAGAACCAGGCATGTCAACATGGTTGGAAATTTCTTGCTGGCCAATATGACCATTCTCTTTTTGCCGCCAGCAGTGGGTATCATGGAAAAGTTTGATATCATTGCTCCCTATCTTTTGCCTATTGTTTTGATTGTCTTTTTTGCTGCTGTCATCAACATTATCCTCATAGCCCTAGTGGTTCAGTTTATCAAGAGACGTTTTGAGGGAGATTATGAGAAAGGAGATGCCAAATGAGTGAATTTGTATCGAATCCTCTGTTTGGGATTGCATTATCTATCCTAGCTTATCTAGTGGGAATGCTGATTTACAGACGTTTTCCCCATCCATTGACAACGCCCTTGCTTTTGTCGGCAATTTTCATTATCATCCTTCTTAAGGCGACGGGGATTTCTTACCAAGATTATTACCAAGGTGGGG
>CAUUXT010000061.1:0-6378 GCA_963549015.1 uncultured Streptococcus sp. | reverse complement strand
AGAAAGATAAAAAAGCAGCCATTAAGTACCAACATGAACGTGATTTAGAAAAGTTTTTAGATACTCAAAGCTGATTACAGTCACTGTTCTTCAACTTGTGAAAATCCCTGGAACGTGATAAAATAAAGGATAAGGATTTTTAATAAATCATTGTTATAGAATGAGTGGATTTCTTTATGAAGAGGATTGAAGTAACTACAAAAATTGGCAGTCTCTCTGTTACTTATAAAAAGCAAAAGGAAGTGCTTGTCTGTTTAAATGGCGCTGGTTTGCTACCAAGTTATGAAAATTTTTCACTTATACTTGAAAAACTTCCTCCCACAATTGGTTATTTGACTATTGATCTTCCAAACACAGGCAGGAGTCCGATTCATGACCAAGCTGGAAAAAAGCTGGATAATCTTGTAGATGCAGTTTATGAAGTACTTGAAGAATTGGCGATTTCTGAATATATACTTTGTGTACATAGTTTGAGTGGAATTTTAGCTTGCAAATTGCTCAACAAACCAATTAAGTGTCAGGCTTTAGTAGCAATTGAACCGACAACTAAAAAAGTCATGTTTGCTGATTTTTCAGAAAATCCTTATCCAGAAATGGAAGAGCAGATGAGGCTGATTGAGGAGTGTGGTCCTGAACTTTATTTTAAAAGCTTAACTCAAGCCACATTTAGCCCTGAAATCAATACAGAAATATGGGAAATAATGCAAGAAAAAGGTTCAGAGTTGCAAAAGCAAAATCCAGGATTTCAGATATCTGGAGAGATTACTGAGGAAGATTTTGAGGATGTATCAATAGCAGATTGTATCCCTGTATTTATTTTCTGTCAGGCTTATAGAGAAAAAGAGTACAGAGAATCAGAATATTGGACTTCCAATACTAAACTCATTTTAGGAGGGAATCATCATTATTTACAATGGTCAGAATCAGAAAAGATTGCAGCTATCATTCGAGAATTGTCAGAATAAGATGGAAAGAAGGAGAGTACAGGAGACAAGATGAACTACTTTAATGTTGGAAAAATCGTCAATACGCAGGGTCTACAGGGTGAGATGCGTGTCTTGTCTGTGACGGATTTTGCAGAAGAACGATTTAAAAAAGGGGCAGAGTTGGCTTTATTTGATGAAAAAGATCAGTTTGTCCAAACAGTAATAATCGCTAGCCATCGTAAGCAGAAGAACTTTGACATTATCAAGTTCAAAGACATGTATCATATCAATGCGATTGAAAAGTACAAGGGTTATAGTCTCAAGGTCGCTGAGGAAGATTTGAATGATTTAGATGATGGTGAATTCTACTATCACGAGATTATCGGTTTGGATGTTTACGAGGGAGATAACTTGGTTGGAACCATCAAGGAAATTCTGCAACCAGGAGCCAATGATGTCTGGGTGGTAAAGCGAAAAGGTAAGCGAGATTTGCTTTTACCTTACATTCCGCCAGTAGTTCTCAATGTTGATATTCCAAACAAGCGGGTCGAAGTGGAAATCTTAGAAGGGTTAGATGATGAAGATTGATATTTTAACCCTCTTTCCTGAGATGTTTTCTCCGCTGGAACACTCGATTGTTGGGAAGGCTCGAGAAAAAGGGCTCTTGGATATCCAGTATCATAATTTCAGAGAATACGCTGAAAAGGCCCGTCATGTTGACGATGAGCCCTACGGAGGCGGTCAAGGAATGTTGCTCCGAGCCCAACCCATTTTCGATGCTTTTGATGCTATTGAAAAGAAAAATCCTCGTGTCATCCTTCTTGATCCTGCTGGGAAACAGTTCGATCAGGCTTGCGCTGAGGATTTGGCTCAGGAAGAGGAACTGATCTTTATCTGTGGTCACTATGAAGGCTATGACGAGCGCATCAAGACCTTGGTAACCGATGAAATTTCCCTAGGAGATTATGTCTTGACTGGAGGAGAATTGGCGGCCATGACCATGATCGATGCGACCGTTCGCCTGATACCAGAAGTGATTGGCAAGGAGTCTAGTCACCAGGATGATAGCTTCTCTTCAGGTCTTCTCGAATATCCTCAATACACACGTCCATATGACTATCGTGGCATGGTGGTACCAGATGTTCTCATGAGTGGACACCATGAAAAGATTCGTCAGTGGCGGCTGTATGAGAGTTTAAAGAAAACCTACGAGCGCAGACCTGACCTGCTAGATAACTATCAACTAACAGCCGAAGAAGAAAAGATGCTGGCTAAAATTAAAGAAAACAAAGAATAAAGGAGAACCTTATGCAAGTAATCAAACGTAATGGAGAAATTGCTGAATTTGATCCAGATAAAATTTACCAAGCTATCCTAAAAGCAGCTCAAACCGTTTATGTTTTGACAGATGATTTGCGTCAAAACCTTGCACAAGTTACTAAAAAAGTCGTTTTGGACTTGGAAGAAGCAAAAGTGGAACGTGCCACTATCAGCATGATCCAATCAATGGTTGAACACCGCTTACTTGGAGCTGGCTACATTACCATTGCAGAACACTATATCTCTTATCGCTTGCAACGCGATTTGGAGAGAAGTGGCTATGGTGACCATATCGCCGTTCACCTTCATTTTGAACAAATCCGTTAAGAAAAAGAGTGGGATACAAAGAACATCTCACTCTTTCTTAAATAGACTTTTCTGAGCTTGTTGTACGGTTGAGGGAACGAAACGAAGCCGTTTAATATCACTGATACGAATGATTCGGGTCACGTTTTTTGAAAAATTCTTGACGATAATTTGTTGGCGATTGGCGTCGTGTTTGACAATATCACCCGTAAAACTTGTTTCTGCAAGTATGACATGAACAGCCGTCTTTTTCTGGATGGCTTGTTCAATCATAGCAGTAAGGGAGTTGTCCTCGATTTGAGGATGATCATCATTCCCATTGAGAAAACTATGTAGTTTATCTAGAACTAGTTGGAATGCCTGTCTCATAGAATCCTCCCTTCTTATATATCCACATTATATAAAATTTTCTTAAAAACCACAAGATTTTTCGAATAATCTAATGAAAACTAAAAAGGAGAACAAAATGGCAGAATTTACATTTGAAATCGAAGAACACTTACTGACCTTGTCTGAAAATGAAAAAGGATGGACCAAGGAAATCAACCGCGTCAGCTTTAATGGAGCCCCTGCAAAGTTTGACATTCGCGCTTGGAGCCCAGACCATACTAAAATGGGCAAGGGAATTACTCTTACAAATGAAGAATTTCAGGTAATGGTGGATGCTTTTAAAGGTGGACAATAAAAGAATCTTGAGTAGAACTCAAGATTCTTTTTCTTATGACACAATATAGTCACAGAGAGAAGTCTTAGCCAATTGAATGAAAGTCTCTCTAAATTCTTCAGGTGGTGTTGGATTATCCTTACGAATCCACACTTCAATGAATGAAATCGCCATTGTCGTAATGATATAGGCTATGTCCTCTTCACTAAAATTATATTTCAGCTGGTAGTTAACATTTTTTAGTACCCACTGAGAATATTTCTCACGTAGAAACTCCCTCCAACAAGTGGTGGCTTGAGAATTGTACAAGGTACCGACGACTTCTCGCTTTTCATAGATGAGAGGAAGAATGTGGTCCGCTAAGAAAGTGATGGGATCGCCATCTCTTTCAGGACAGTAGTTGTTAAAATTATTAAAGATCCGTTGATCAGTCTCCTTGTGGATATAATCGATAATATCTTCAAAGTTATTAAAGTGCTTTTGATAAATCGCTTGGCGGGAAATACCAGCTTCTGCAGCAATCTCAGTCATGGTAAAAGAAGTTCGCTGAGGGTTTCTCCTTGCAAGAGTGATAAAAGCACCTAAGATTAACTCTCTAGTTTTATTTGCCATAGCTTTACCTTCCTATCTATAAATATTAAAAATACTAGATTTAGTATTACCCAAGCTTTCCTTTTAGCATAAATAAACTGAATAGATGATTATTAGAAAGCCTTTATAAGACTATTATATCATAGATTTATTATAAATAACAGATTATTACGGGGAGTTAGTACTATTTGCAAACTCCTATTATATCAGTATTTTCAGATAATTCTTAGGATAGTCACTTTTTATATGGTGTCATGAAATAATATATCAAAAAAGTTGACATCGTGTAAATAAATAACAGGATGAATTACAAGATTTTAATAAAAATATTCAACGATATGTAGTATAATAGTCATGGATGATATTTTGCTATATTTCCATCTGACCAAGAGTAATGATACTCCTGCTAAAGATTGAATTGAATAAATATTTTAAATAGTATAATAGTGTAATCGTTTTTCAAAGCAAGTGTTACAAGTATGTTATCGTGTAACAAATCATGCGATTGAAAGGGGTGTTGCCTACTGGGAGAAGAAGATGCACTATTCAATCAATTTCAATCATTTAGAAAGGAAAGTCATGAAATTTAAGAAATTGTGGCTCTATATTTTAACGCCACTACTCGTTTTATTGGGTTCTGCTGCTTTGACAAATACAGTTCAAGCAAAGGAATTGCAACATGTTATCACTAATGTCCAAATGTGGGATGTCGATAATGGTGGTGTGAAGAAACCAAATGCTGATGGGACCTATGAGTTGACCATGAACAACGATTACCCTAACTATAAGTACATGGTAGACTTTGATTTGAGTAATTATAATGGTAAGCTTGAGGAAGGCGATACTTTTACTTTTACTATCCCTGCGCCATTGACCGTAGAGAATAAGACGTTTGATATTACGGACAAGAGTACAGGTGTTGCAGTAGCCTCTGCTAAGGTTGTATCTAGTGGGAAAAATGCTGGTGGTAAAGTTACCATGACCTTGCAAAACCTAAAAGCATATCTTGCTAAAAAAGGTGGAACTCAGGTAAATGATGTTTCAGGTACATTTTATACTGGGTTTAGTATTAGACAAGATACAAGCAAAACAACCATTACCTATCCAACGACTGAAACGAAAGACAAGATTACGCATGTAATTAAGTCAAAAAAACCTAGTACTCCTGATTATGGTAACGAAGTTGGTGTAACAAACTTTGCAAAGGTTAATGGTATTATTACGAAAGAGCACTGGGAATCAAAACTTTTAAATAAGAGTGGAGAGTACCACCATCCATTTATCATTCGTGTGAATGATAGACAGGCAAGTTATAATACGTTAGAAATCCATGACTCTATTTTAGAGGATGGATATTCACCAGCTCAATTTGTTCCTGAATCGTTAGAAATTAAATATGGCTATTACGATGAGCGCTATAGTTTCCATGATGAAAAGCCTATGAAAGAGGGCGTCGATTACACCGTGGAGTGGAACGATTCTTATACCGATTTTAAAATTAAGATTAGTAATGCTTCTTCAAAAAAGGCTTCAAATGGGAAACCTGCTTCATTCCGTATAACCTATAAGACAACGGCTCCGGGAGATGGAACAAAAATCGGAAATAGCGCGGAAGTAAAAGGTGACGATGTTCCGCTAAGTTCTCGTACTGATGAAACTAAAACAAAACTCATTGTTTCTCGCAATTCTCAGATTACTGATGGTGGTACTATCCAGTTGAAAACAGGATATCGAATCACTCTTTATAAAGTTGACGAAAAGACTCTTGATCGTTTGGTCGGAGCTAAATTCAAGATAACACCGCCATCAGGTGCAACTGCTACTGAAGAAACTGTAACAACGAATGCTGACGGAGTAGCGCAATCTTCAGTCTATTCAGAAGATGATGTGAAAAAAGGTAACTTCACTGTTACAGAAGTAGAAGCTCCTAAGGGATATGAATTGGATTCAACTCCATTTGAAGTAACCGTAGGTAAAGATGGGGTTATTAAGACTGTTAAGAACAAACGCACTTCAGCTAAAGCCCAACTATCTGCCATCAAGAAATTGACAGGTCGTGCGATGAAAGCTGGCGAGTTTGAATTTGACTTGTTTGATGACAAGACAAATAAAGTTGTTGAAACAGTAACAAACGATCAAGACGGAAACATTAAATTTGCTGAATTGTCATTTGACCAAGAAGGTGAATACACTTACCACATCGTAGAGAAGAAAGCCAATACAACTGAAAAAGGTGTCACATACGATGCTAACCCTGTAGAGGTTAAAGTTACTGTAACAACAGATGCAACGACTGGTAAACTAGTTGCAGCTGTTACTTACGAAAACGATGATAAGACTTTCGAAAACACTTACGCTGCTGAAAAAACTTCAGCTTCTCTTGAAGTGACTAAGAAGTTGACAGGTCGTGAGTTGAAAGCTGATGAATTTGAGTTTGTCTTGAAGAATGATGCAGATGGTTCAGAACTTCAAAAAGTGAAGAATACTGCTGACGGTAAAGTAACATTCGCTCCAATTGAATATACTAAAGCTGGCACATACAACTACACCATTGTTGAAACAAACGCTGGT
>CAUUXT010000060.1:0-6489 GCA_963549015.1 uncultured Streptococcus sp. | reverse complement strand
AACCGTAACTGTTCCCTGTTGTTCTTTATTCGCTACTGTTTGCCATTCAGGGGTTACTGTCTTAGGTGTTTCAGGTTTAGCAGCTGCAGGTTTATCCTCTTTTGGTTTTTCTTCAGCCGGTTTTTCTTTCTCTTCCAAGTCTGCTGGTTTCACACTTGAAATTCCCTGTATGTGGTCTTGGATCCATTTTAGTTGAGCTGGTGAGAAGAGAATACCGCCGCTCCGCTTTCCAACTACACCATTTTGGTGTACACCGACCAGTTTTCCTTCTGTATCAAAGATACCGCCACCACTAGCGCCTGGTTTCCCTCCTTGGTAACCAATCCCTTGGACACCTTCTCCGTATGGTTCCACAAAATCAACTGTAGTATTGACAATCGGATTCAATTTCCCTTCTGGATAACCAAAGACATGGAGCTTATCTCCGATTTTCTTAACTGCTGGCTTTTTGGTTACTTCAACAGGCGTGTTTTCGAGAACTGTACGCAATCTCACAAGGGCCAAATCATTTTTGAAGCCCTTCAGGTAGCCTTCACGATCCCAATGAATAATATCTTTCTTGCTAAACTTGACATCTGGCAATCCTGGATAAGAGATACTATAGATATCTCCATCCCCTTGGTCATTGTCAACAACCTTACGGATATTGCCGTCTTGGCTGTCCTTGATAAAGTTATGAGAAACCGTTAAGACAAGGTCTTTTGCAACGACAATACCACTACCTTCTCCTGATGGCGTCTTGATCTTAACAGTTGCGCCGTAGTTTAATTCCCCATTGGTAGTCTTAGCCACATCTTCTGGGACGAGCTTCCCAGTATCTTGGGCCAATTGATCCTTGTCAACTTCGCGCCCATTGTCTTCAGCTTTCTCCAACTTATCTTCTAATTCTTTTGGCAGATTGCTTGGCTTTTCAGACTTTTCTTTTTCTTGAGCCAACAACTCTTCTTCTGTTTGAGGGCCTTCAGTAGTTTCAGCTGAACCAGGATTCTGAGCAGCAGCTTCCTTGTCAAAATCGTGCCCCTCATCACTAGCCTTCTTATCCAAATCAGCTAGCTCACTCGGTAAATTAGTTGTTGAACCAACCCTTGCTTGATCAGCCAACACTGGGGCAGTAGCAAAGAAAGTCGCTCCAATCATCACCGAAGCTACTCCAAGCGTAAATTTACGAATACTAAACTTACAGCGTTTTTCAAAAAATTGTTTATCCATAAACTCCTTAATCCTTTCACTTCACAGTAAGCGTTTACATTTCTTTTTTTAAAAATACTCCTTTCTCTGAAAGTACCGTGCTTAACTGTCATAAATAAAAAATAATTATGCTTTTAATATAACAAATAATATCTAAGAAAGCAATAGGAAAAAGGAAAATTCGCAAAAATTTCTCAAGACACCTCAAATTTAAAAGCTCGCTTTAAAGATATAAAAAGGACTTAGCATCCAAGAGGAATACTAAATCCTTTCTCATATCCTGTAAAATTATTTCACATGGTTTGCGAGGTCTTCTTGAGCCTTCTTATTAGACTCTTCTTTTTCTTTCAACCAGTTTTCTTGAGCTTTTTGGTACTCTTCTGTTGTTACCGCCTTATCTTGTACATCTAGGTATTTATACAAGAGGGCTTCGCTCATACCCTTGTTACCAGAGTATGCAAACGGAAGTGTAAATGGTACCATCTTAGACAACATTGGACGACCAGTTTGAGAAGTTGTTGGGATGAGCAAGGCACTGTCTGTCAACCAAGCTTGGGCAGCAGCATATTTTTCATAACGTTTTGAAACGTCAGTAGTTTCTTCCCCAGCTTCCACAACCATTTTTTCGTAGTCTTCCAAACCAACTTGCTTGGCAGCAGCATTGTTTGTTCCTGAGTCAAATCCTAGGTAAGTCTTTGTATTTTCCCCTACAGATGGTTTGATAATATCAAGGTAGGTAGAAGGGTCTGCAAAGTCTGGAGACCAACCCACGTTATCTGAGATATCCCAGTCTTCTCCAGCCGCAGTTTCAGCGAAGTAGGTAATGTTTTGAACATCATCTTTTTGGAGCTGTTGAATATCGACAACCACATTATCCGATCCTAAGTTTTCTTCAACTGACTGTTTAAAAGATTGAACACGTTGAACTTTTGTTGTATTGGTTTGGTCTACAGGCATGTCCAAGTGGATTGGGAATTTCACACCTTCCGCTTGGAGGGCTGTCTTAGCTTTAGCAAACTCTGCTTTGGCCTTATCTGGGTTGTAGAGTCCATCTTGAGCATCATCCAAGTTCACGTTGCTCCACTCATCACCATAAGTCACCAATTTGTCTTTGACCATTTCGCCAAAGTTCTTTCCATCTGCCTGTACAAATGTAGGAGGAACAAACAAGTTACGAAGCAGTTTAGTTGCCCCGCTTGCACCATTTACTTGAGAAGCATAGGCTGTTCTATCGAAACCAAAAGCAAGAGCTTGACGGAAGTCTTTGTTTAGAAGAGCTTTCTTGGTTGATGTTTTTTCTTCATCCGTTGTCTTAGAAGTGTACTTATAGGACTGACGATCAATATTCGTACCGACTAAATAAGTAGTAGAGTCTTGTTGTGTATAAACAATATTGTCTTTAAATGCTTTTTCAGTCTCTGTGTAGCTAGCGCTTGTTGGGAAGAGACGAGCCATTGTAAAGCTGCCGTCTTTGAAAGCTTCAGTTGGTTTGTTGGTGTCTTGTCCATCCCAGAATGATAATTTAACCTTATCGATATGGACATTGTCCTTATCCCAATAGTTAGGATTTTTCGCAAATTCAACAGAAGATTTAGCAACAATTGATTTGAGTAAGAATGGACCATTGTAGAGAATACTGCTTGAATCAGTTCCCTTAGCGAAGTCATCCCCTTTAGAGTTCAAGAACTCTTCATTTACTGGAGCCAAAACTCCCATCGTTGTCTTAGAATTCCAGAAGCTTTCTGGCTTGTTCAATGTGTACTGAACTGTATAATCATCAAGGGCCTTGATTCCTACTTGAGAGAAGTCTGTAATTTCTCCTTTGACATAGGCATCCAATCCCTTGATAGATTCCTGAACCAGGTAAAGACCATCTGATTTCTTATCAGCAGCATATTTTAGACCAGTTACAAAGTCTTGAGCTTTGACTTCTGCGTATTCCTCACCTTCAGAGGTATACCATTTTGCATCCTTACGAAGCATATATGTGTAAGTCAAGCCGTCCTTAGATACAGACCAATCCTCAGCCATGGATGGTACAAAGTTACCATAGCGGTCATTTTCGAGCAAGCCATCGATAACGTTGCTCGTAATATTTGATGTAGCTGCCTTACCAGTTGTCAAATAGTTTAGGTTATCAGGATCCGTTTCATAAATATATGAGAATGTCTTCTCACCTTTAGCACTTGAACCTGATCCAGAGCACGCAGCCAGAGTGCCAGCTGCCAATAATGTCACACCCGCAAGGGCAAGTAATTTTGAACTTTTCATCATTTTCTCCTTTAAAACTTTCTATCTATTATAGAACCTTTTCAGAAAGATGTCAACAGAATTTTCAGAATTTTTGAATGATTTTAGCATTTTCTGAAAAATTATCTTAAAATAATTTATACAATACACTAATTTTTTAACAAAGTATTCCAATAATTCAATTAAAAAACAACTACTTTAAGAAAAGAGAGAATCTAACGATTCTCCTTCCCATCTATTTAATCAGTTTTAAACTGCTCTAAGCATAGTTATTGACTTTTGTTTCAATATCTATGAAATACATAACTTAAAATAATATTTCAATCAATCATTTTAACTTTTTTAATGCAGAAAAGAGGTAAGCACCCTCTCGAATCTTTTGACCTACAGACTTAGCCTTATTTACCAAATTCTGATACTCTTCTTCAGACAAATGTTCTAGTTCCTTTTCTAAATCAAGCAAGCTCTCAACACTAATTCCACACTCCTTTTCTAAAACGAAATTAGCCAAGGCTGATTGCCTCCAAACAATAATAGGAAAACCAGAAGCCAAATAAAGGGAGGCCTTGTGGGAATTATTGTATCTCAAATACTCACCAAATACTCCGCTACAAGTTTTAGAACTATCACCATCCCAAACCAAACCAAAGCTTCCTTCCAATGCTGACGGTAGTTCATCTGGATGAAATGAACCAAAATAAGTTTCATTGGATAGCTTTCTAGCCTCATCAAAACCAACACCATAGAGGTTATATGCCGGTCTTGCAGGCAACTCATATAAGTAACCTGCTTTTTCTTGGGCCAAATTTCCAGCTACAATAATAGCCCCTTCCTTCGATAGATTTTCTTTATCCTGATAATTCGGGATAAGATAGTCAAAAATACCTAAACTAACTATTTTTTTCTCAGAAATTCCCTTGTCCACTAGCACTGATTTCATAATTGGATTATGAGCAATAAGACCATCAGCTTGTTTCAAAAGACTAGATTCTTGAAGATGAACTCGGATTTTATGCTTCCAGGGCACTGTATCCAAATTAGCATAGCGCAAAACTTCTAAATCATGGATAATAAAGTGAACCTTTACTCCCTTACGTTGCATTCTTTTTACTAAATGGGTCGTAAAGAAACTATGATGAAGCATAGGAAATTGAATAAGTAGCTGATCTCCTTTCTTTAACTTAGACAAAGCTTTAGATAGAGCTTGAGCCTTGTGTCGTTGGGCTCTAATAGTCCCCATTTGATACCAATCATCTACCATCAATAGCAAAGGGCTATAGCCCTCGCGAACTACTATTTCTTCGACATCATTTCGTGCCTTGTTCCCCGCATTTCGTGCACCAGAATCCTTCAAAAATTCTTCTTTTAGATAATATTTCATCTATCAATTTTATCCTTCATTATCTTATTTAAACTCTTCCTCTACAACATTTAGAGCGCGCTCAATGACCACATGCATGTCATAGTATTTATAATCAGCCAAACGTCCACAGAAAATCACCTTATCATTCTGTGCTGCTTCTTCTTGATATTTAGCAAACATGTCATTGTTTCTCTCATCATTGATTGGATAATAAGGCTCATCACCTCGCTTCCAGTCAGCAGGATATTCACGCGTAATAACTGTCTTTGGTTGCGCTCCGTATTCGAAGTGCTTGTGTTCAATGATGCGAGTATAAGGAATTTCACGTTCTGTATAGTTTACAACTGCATTTCCTTGATAATTTTCCTCATCTAGAACTTCATGTTCAAAACGAAGACTACGGTATTCTAACTCACCATGTTTATAATCAAAGTATTGGTCAATCATTCCTGTAAAGACAACTTTTTCAGCTGAAGCTTCTAATTCTTGGCGATTGGCAAAAAAGTCAACGCCAAGTTCCACTTCTACACCCTTCAGCATATTCTCGATAATAACGTTGTAACCCCCAATTGGAATTCCTTGATAACGATCATTAAAATAATTATTATCAAAGGTTAGACGAACTGGCAAGCGTTTAATGATAAATGGTGGAAGATCAGTAGCAGAACGTCCCCATTGTTTTTCGGTGTATCCTTTAATCAACTTTTCATAGATATCCGGACCAATCAACTTAATAGCTTGTTCTTCCAAGTTTTTAGGCTCAACATCTTTCATATGAGCCGTTTGTTCAGCTATCTTATCTTTCACTTCTTGAGGAGTTTTTGTCCCCCACATAGCATAAAAAGTATTCATATTGAAAGGTAGATTATAAAGGCTACCCTTGTAATTAGCTACAGGCGAATTGATGTAGTTGTTAAATTCAGCAAATTGATTAACATAATCCCAGACTTTTTTGTTTGAAGTATGGAAGATATGTGCACCGTACTTGTGAATGTTGATACCTTCAACGTTCTCACAGTAGATATTCCCACCAATGTGATCACGCTTATCAATCACTTTTACTTTTTTTCCACGCTTAGTTGCTTCATAAGCAAAAATTGCTCCCGACAAACCAGCACCAACGATTAGATAATCATACATATTAAATCTCCATTATCAAACAATAAAGTTCCTTTTTTAATAACTAAATTAAATGAGGTGATATTAGACTACCAAAATTGACAGATCAAAAATATTATATCATTTAAAACAATCTCTCTACTAATTAAAAAACTTAAGTGTTAATTTGCGAAAAACTATCATTTAATTTAATCCTATCAAAAGTATTTTTTGAAAACAACATAAACATAAAAATATTGTACGAGGGCACAAACCAGAATGCTTCAATCATGCAGTTTAGAGCAATTATAGATAGAATTGCTACATATAAATATTGACCTTTTTTAGACTGCTCTTTTGCTGAAATGATATAAATTATAATTAATAGCACTACGGGAACAATACCATATGTAAACAGCATCTGGACATAAGAGGAATCTACATAGTTATATCCCATTACAGCTTCCGTCTTTCCACCTGAACCGATAAACAAAACTTCTCTGGTACCAAATAAATTTACACTAAAGGAAGTAAATGCATTTCTTCCTAACGCCAACCTACCCGTAATTAATTTATTAATTGAAACCAGA
>CAUUXT010000059.1:0-6526 GCA_963549015.1 uncultured Streptococcus sp. | reverse complement strand
ATCACAAACATGGCGATACGGCAATGATAGAAGGGTAAACTTTCTGACAGGGGCAGATGATTCCCCCAATACCAACTATACAGAACAAGCAGTTGAACAGATTGAAGAATCTGAATAAATCGTTGGTAAGCCACTTTGTCGCGAAAACGATAAGAAGCGTAGAAAGTAAAGGCCAGTAAACATAACAAACCAATATACCAGTGGAGTTCAAACTGGGGCGGTTCTGATATCTGCGTGGTAAATAATTTATCCCACAAATTCATATTCTATTCCTCGTTCATCTAGCTAGAGGCGGTAAAAAATTCACTTTCTCCAGCTTTTAAATTTTTTGAAAAAACTTGATTCTATGCTATTCATAGAACACTTACGTCTTAAATTCGCAACCTATTATATCATTTGTATTGCAGAAATGCACTTTACAGACACCCTTTTTTGATTTGTCGACTTCTCTAGCACAAACTAATCGACATATTGGTCTCTTTGTCCTCTATAAACTTGCCAAAGAATCTCCATTTGCTCCTTGGTGATGCGTTTTTCAGATAAGACTGGCAATTGGTCAATGGCAAAAAATTGAAGCTCAGCAATTTCTTGATTTTCTTGAAATTGTCCATCAAGAAGCTGACATTCAAAGACAAACTTTGCATATTGTTTGCTCTGTAGTTGGAAACGATTGGTATCAAAAACTGCAAGTAACCTTTCAGCTTTTGCTGTAAAACCGGTTTCTTCTTCAATTTCCTTAAGAATATTTTCTGTTGGAGAATAACCAACTTCACCAAATCCACCTGGCAAAGCCCAACTATCCTCTCCTTTTCCCCTAACCAGACAAATTTTTTCATCCTCAACAATCCAAGCACGGACGTCCATTAACGGAGTCGCATAAGCGGACGTTGGCTTCAAGACTTCTGCCACTTCTTCTGCATCTATATCTAATCCCTGATTCAACATTTCAGATAACAGGCTTCGCAAGTCCTCGTAACGCTCGCGGTCGAAAGGATCTTTTGTAAAGGTTAATCCAGTATCTGTAATGGCAATCATTCTTTGCAGATACTTGGCAAAATCACTTGCATTCATTTTCTAAACTTTCTACCAACCTGGCTAGATTCATGGAGTTCGAGCCTTTGAGCAAAATTTGGTCATTGGCACCGAGTCTTTCCTTGACCTGCTTGACAAGGTCTTCAAATTGATCCTCGTCGGCTGTTTTTTTAAAGTAGAAAACGTGGCCGATTGGAAACATTTGACTGGCAAGTTGGCTTAATTCCGCAATATCTTCTCCATAGAAAATAACCGTATCCAGCACATCTGGCGAGAGGCTCAAAATCATCTGGTTATGGAGTTGAACAGACTGGCTACCTAATTCCTTCATATCCGCCAAAACCGCAATTTTCTTGCCACCCTCGTTGGCTGGAATGGCAGAGAATGTCTCCAAAATCAACTTCATAGCAGTTGGATTGGCATTGTAGACATCTGACAGGATATCTGCTCCATTGGCTGCTTTCTTCCACTCAGTACGGTTACGCGTCAATTCAAGATTTTGGAAGGCCTGGTGAATTTGCTCCTCTGAAACTCCTTCTTGTAGGGCAACATAGGATGCAATCATGGCATTAGTGGCATTGTACTTACCAGTCACTGGCAAATCAAGGGCTTGTTCCAAGAAATTGGCCTTAAAGGTCAGACTATCCTTGCGTTCGACCAAGTCTGTGATTTCCAATTCTGCCCCTTGCCCAAAACGAACCACCTTTTTATCAGCTGGCAAGTAGTCCTCTACAATGGAGTCGGCTGGTGCCAAAAGCAAAGAACCTGAAGCCATACCATCTGCAATTTGCATTTTTCCTTTAGCAATCTCTGAACGGTCTTTGAAAAAGGCCAAATGAGCTTCTCCAACCAAGGTCACGATGGCTGTCTTAGGATGAGCTAATTCAGACAAGAGATGAATATCTCCCAAGTGATCCTGTCCCATCTCCAAGACCAACTTTTCAGTATCATCAGGTATATGAAGAACTGTATAAGGAAGTCCGATCTCGTTATTGTAGTTCCCTTGTGTTTTGTAAGTCTTGTAGGTTGTTGACAGTAAATGCGCCAGCATATCCTTGGTCGTCGTCTTACCATTTGAACCTGTGACAGCAAAGACATCAACCGCTGTTTTTTCAAGATAGTAGGCTGCGAGGGTTTGAAAGGCAGTCAAAACATCATCTACTAGAATGTAGGGATGACCTTCTACTTCCTTCTCAGACAAGGTTACTGCCGCACCATTTTCAAAAGCTGTTTCGATAAAGTCATGACCATCACGCACACCTTTGAGTGGCACAAACAAATCACCTGGCCCAATCAAACGACTGTCAAACTCAGCTTTTTCTAACTGAGCATCCGCAAAAAGACTAACATCATTTTTAGCTCCAACAGCTTGGGCAACTTCATGGATCGTTAATTTCATTTCTACTCCTTTAAAAAGGGTTGAAGTCCGAGAACTCTGGTCACCATGCAGTGATAGTTCTGGCTTCTACCCTCTCTTTCATTTTTATAGCAAATGTGCTTCGCGCTTGTCAAAACTTTGCTTAGCAAGGTCAACCAAATGCTCGATTAGTTCTGGGTAGCTAATTCCCATATTGTCCCAAAGTAGTGGATACATAGACCACTGAGTAAAACCTGGCATGGTATTGAGCTCGTTTAGGAAAACCTCGCCCTTATCTGTATAGAAGAAATCGCAACGAGATAGACCGAGGCCACCGATCGCACGGAAGGCAGTTTCTGCATTTTGACGCATGACAGCTACTACATCATCACTAATCTTGGCTGGAATGTCCATGGTAATCTTGTTGTCAATATACTTGGCATCATAGTCGTAGAAAGCAACGTCCTTGACCACTTCACCAGGAAGTGTACTCTTGACATCGTAGTTGCCCAAGAGACCAACCTCGATTTCACGAGCATTCACCCCTTGCTCTACCAAGACACGGCTGTCATACTGGAAGGCAAGTTCCAAAGCTTGACGGAACTCCTCTTGATTTTCAGACTTAGAAATACCGACACTTGAACCCATGTTTGACGGCTTCGTGAAGACTGGATAAGTCAATTTTTCTTCAACTTCAGCGATTTTAGCAGTCACATCATCCCCTTCGACGATAGCCACATAAGGAACTTGAGCAATCTCGACAGATTCTAAAACACGCTTAGTCGTGATTTTATCCATGGCAAGACTTGATGACAAGATATTGCAGCCGACATAAGGCATTTTCAAAACTTCCAAGAATCCTTGAACAGAGCCATCTTCTCCCATCGGACCATGAAGAACTGGAAAGACCACTGCACCTTCTTCGTAGATGGCACTTGGCGCTATTTTCTTGTCCCAGTCAATGGTCTCATTAGTCATGAGACGGTCCTCTTGACCTGGAGTCTGGCTAAATTCTTGCGTTTTGATAAAGTCACCTGACTGGCTGATAAAGAAAGTCTTGACTGTGAAACGGTCGTAGTTGACCGCATGCATAACACTTTCAGCTGACAATACAGACACTTCACGCTCTGCACTACGCCCACCGTATAAAAGAATAATCGTTTGTTTCATATTACTTGTCCTAATTCTAATAGAATATTCGTCCTTTAGTATATCATATTTGCTTCTTTTTTAAAACTTGAAGCTAATACTGATCTTCAAAAAAACATAAAAAGAGACCGATAAAAACAAAGTCGGCCTCCTTGATTGTTTGTACAGATGAATGGAGTTAGTAAATTGGTCTACACTTACAACTCTGTCCGATTTTCAATGGCTCGTAAAAGTGTGACCTCATCCGCATACTCGATATCTGCTCCCACGGCTAGGCCTCGTGCTAGACGAGTGACCTTGATACCAGCTGGCTTGAGCAAACGAGAGAGATACATAGATGTCGCTTCTCCATCTGCTGTCGCATTGGTTGCCACGATCACCTCTGAAATCTCACTATCCATGAGACGGGTCATGAGGCTCTTGAGATTGATATCGTCTGGGCTGATGCCATTCATAGGAGAAATGAGTCCATGCAAGACGTGATAGAGTCCGTGGTATTCTTGGATGTTTTCCATAGCAGCCACATCGCGACTATCTTCTAGCACCAAGATGGTTGTCTGGTCTCGAGTCGGATCTGTACAGATCGAGCAGGGATCATCATCCGTCAAGCGACCACAGATGGAACAATAGGTCAATTCCCGCTTGGCAGATAGGAGATTTTTTGCAAATTCATTGACATCGTCATCAGACATTCCAATGGTATAGAAGGCGAGACGAGTAGCCGTTTTGATCCCGATACCTGGAAGCTTCGAATAACTATCAATTAACTTGGCAATAGGTGTTGGATACAGCATAAGTTCCTTTCTAATTCATTGGATGTTGTTGGTTATAAAGATTGATGATATCACGCGCAATTGAAGGTCCGACACCATTTGTTAGGTTGGTGTTATGAGGAAAGACGACTGCGACCGCGATTTGAGGATTATCGGACGGAGCATAAGCAACTGCGTTGGTATTATTGGCTTTTTGACCACCATTGACATAACTTTCGGCAGTACCTGTCTTCCCACTGATGGAAACGGATGAGCCATTTGAAAAGGCACGACCAGTTGTTAGAGCACTCGTTCCATGCGAAACTTGATAGAAACCTTGGTGCAAGAGAGCCATATCCGCTTCTGAGATATTGATCTTGTTCAGTTCCTTGGTGGCTGTTTCTTGAACTAGATTGCCTAAGCCACCTTGTTCATTGTTTCCATAAACTCCCTCAACGATGTGAGGAGCCAATCGTACGCCATTGTTTGCAATGGTTGCGACATACTGGGCTAACTGCATAGGTGTGTAGTTATCAAACTGGCCAAAGGCGTTATTAATATAGTTGGCCAAATCAAATTCTTTTGGTGTAAATCCTGTAGATTCATCTGGGAGGTCAATCTCTGTTGAAGCTCCAAGTCCATATTCCCCAAAGGTTGATCGCAACTTGCCCATTGCAGTTTCTAACTGATCAGTTGCGACTATCATATTTGGCTGGTAGGACTGCCCCATGATCCCTAGCGCAGTCTGAACCATGTAGGTATTAGAAGAGTACTCTAGAGCCTCAACTGCTGTGATAGGGAAGGAGCCATAGGACAAGGTATACCATGAATTGATTGGAGCCGAACCTTGGAAAACAATCGGCTGATCTGTCAAAGTTTGATTTCCTGACAAGACCCCATTTTCCCAACCAGAGCTAAGGGTTGCCGCCTTAACGACAGACCCTGGTACAAAGACATTGGTTATCGTTCCAAGCGAATCTGAACTTAATTCACCGGATTCGACATCATGCTTGACACCTGACATAGCTAGAACTGCACCGGTTTTAGGATTGAGGGCTACAGCGTAGACTCCTTCAGAGTATTTAGCTCCACCGTTACCCAACTCCGAGTTGAAGTAGCTCTTGAGTAGATCATCCACACCATTCTGGAACGCTAGGTCAACCGTTAACTTGATATTGTTTCCTTTGCTTCCTTCTTCGACATTTTCTACACTTTCCATATTTCCGTGTTTGTCAAGGTGGATTTCTTTGACGGAGCGTTTGCCTTGGAGAACATCTTCATATTGCTTTTCAAGATAGGAAGTTCCCACTCGGTCATTGAGAGAATACCCTTTTTTGAGATAAGAGTCCACTTCCTCTGCTGGAAGACCCGATTTTTCACTTGATACACTACCTACAATTGAAGACAAAGAAGTGTCTAGGACTTTTCTATCCCATGAGGTTGAAATACTGATACCTGGTAATTCCTTGGACGCTGATGCAACGAGAGCAACTTGGGTATCATCTAAGGCATCCGTAGAAATAGTACCCGTCGCAAAATTTTCAACGGCATTGAGCTGACTAAAGAGATAGATTTCCTTTTTCTGGTCATCTGTATAATTGAGTTGACTCACGTCAATGCTTTCAACCGCATTATTGTAGAGAGTCGCTTCTGATAAGCGATTTCCATCTGAATCCAGGCGTTTATCACTTGGCAAGGATTCGACTGTTTTTTTGTAAACGTCCTGGTCCGCCAAGTAGTAGTCTGCAATCTGACGGTCTGTCAAATTAGGGGAGGTTACATTCACATATGTGAGAAGTTTCTTGGCTGTCTCCTTCAATTCTGCTGCTGTCATTTTATTGTTTCGTGTGAAAGACACAACTTGCTTGACAGTGTTTTCTACCAAGGGTTTCCCTGCTGCATCATAGATTTGCCCACGAGCTGAACTGGTTGTTACCCTTGTTTGGCTGGCTGAGGCCAATTTTGTTTCATAGAAATCTTTATTGAGCACCTGCATGTATAACAATCGACCAATAATGGCCATAAAGAGCAGGATAACAATGGCAAACAGTAAATTAAGCCGAATCGGAATCGAATGGCTATTGAATTTTCTCATACAACTAAGTCTCTTTTCTAGAAAAATTCCAGTTTTCCCTGACAAATCCACCTAAAAAATCTAGGATTTGACTAGAAACCAGTACTCTTCATTGTACCATATTTTACGGAGAAACTCTTGGAAAAGTCGAAGCATTTTTTG
>CAUUXT010000058.1:0-6545 GCA_963549015.1 uncultured Streptococcus sp. | reverse complement strand
TTTGCGATACGATATAGTTCTCGTACAAAAGAATAATCTTGAGTTTCTTCAAAATGAAAAACCATTGACGAGGACAATGCTAGAGGTGGATTTTCAATGGATAGACTCGTAGTTCTTGTAATACCAAAATAAACTTGAACCTCTTTTCCAAAAACGCTAAACTTCTGTTTTTCTGTCGTTGTTGAATCAAAATCATATGTACTAATATTAATTTTTCCATCGCGTCCTTCAGCTTTATACGAAATTTCAAAGGCATGATTAATCGGATGAATATAGTTTAGCTCTAACCCGCTGAATGACATCCTACTAATCATAGGCTTGTCAGAATAACTAAAAAAATAGGACAGAATCGATACGGTAATGATGCCATTATTTTCATGAAGTTGAACGTATTTATTTGTTAGAAATGTAATGACTCGATTTGTTTCATTCGTCCGTCCATAAAGAAAGTCTTCTTCTACAAATTTAGGCTCCCCTGGCCAAGCAAATCCCCCTGTTTCTAAATTAGTATAGAACCAAGAATGGCTAATCACATCCTTCTCCTCTTCTTTAGGAATCAAGGATAATTTTTCTTCATCGAATGTGAAGAAAAATTCATACCCCATCATCTGTAAAGTCCCTGTCAACATACTAAACCTCCAAATTATTTAAAATAATTGCCACCACTTCCACCGATTCCTCAAAACTAATTTCGCTGGCATATCTGAATGATTTTTGATAACGAGCCCAAAGCTGATTCTGATAGTCGGAACTACGGATTGCATCTATTTGGTTTTCCCAATTTGTCAAAGCATCTAAGCTATCTCTTTTCTTAGCAGTATTGTGCACAGCACTTTTTAAGACAGGCACATTAATTTCATCTTTTCGAAGGTGATACAATGTATAGAGATCGTAGCGGTCACGAGGTCTAGTTGAAGCAGCTCCGCGCCTAATAATCGTTTCTAACTTTTCAGCAAGAACAGTTTCTAAATTATAAGTCCAAACTTCTAACTTATCCTCTAAGAAAACAGATTGCAGTTGATAAGAGACTTCTCGTGGCGTAATCTGGTCACCTGTCGTTATATCAATAAAGACGACCTCACGTAGGGTATCATATGCCGCGTTGAGTTTTAGGGAAAATCCGCCATATTCGTCATCTTGTCGAATTGGCTCTAACATATCAATTTCAAATCGGAAACCTTCAGAAGGTTGATTGATTATTTCTTTGAAGATTGATTAAATATTTTCTTCGTTAAGAGGTTGACCTTTCAGGCTAACATCTAAATCCATTGTTGTCCGTTTATCTAAGCCAATCATCTGTCCGATTAGAAATCCACCTTTCACAATGAAAGAATCTTTATACTTGCTCTCTGAGATGAGTTTTAAGACTTGTTCAATCAGAAAATTTTGCTGAACTTGTTGAGCAGGTAACCCTTTTTCTCTTGCAATATTCTTGATTTTGGCTTTGAAACTATTAGCATTTGAAAATTTCACGACAAGACCTCCACATATGATTGTAGTTTTTCGGTTACTTTAAATAGTTGTGCATAGTGATACAACTTAGTGTAATCTACAGCTCCTTTTTTGAAGTAAGCTTGAAAAGCTGGAGCAATAACTTGAATATCGACATGGTAAGCTGTTCTCAAACACTCCACTAATGTTCGTTCCATATCATACACTGATATAAACTGTCCAGCCTGTCGCTCCAGTTTAATAATACCGATTTCATGATAATTTCTAGCAACAATCGGCTTGACACCAGCTTCTTTCATTAGCCTCGTATTTGTTCCAAAAGGAAAAGTCATAACAGGGTCAAATGGAATGGTAAGGGAAAGACCATGTAACCAAAGTGCTGTTTCTAAGGAATAAATTCCTTTTGGAAAACGGTACTGTAAACTAAAATAGTCATCGATATAGGTATCTGGCAGATGATAAATACCTCTTTCAATTGATTCCACTTTCCCTTTTGAGACTAATTGATTCAGTTGTTGATAGGAAAAGTTAAGCTCTTCCATATCACGAAAAGTTATTACTCCATGATTTTTCTTAATATAATGATAGACAGGTTTCTCTAACAAATCCATGTCGCTACCTCCAAAACAATATGCTAACACTTTGCAACAATGTTAGCATATTGTTCTGAAATAATCAATTATAAACAACAAGGATATGCTAACATTTTTATATTTTATTAGCATATCCTTGTTATTTCGTCGTATAGGCAAAACTGATGGTACTATCCACTCCTGATAACTTACGGAAGGTATAATTGGGATTGCCATTATAATTGGTCTCTGAGATAAGAAATGACCCATCTAGATAAACTTTCTCGATAAATGCCACATGCCCGTACTGTCCAGCCGCAAAGGAAACAATCGCTCCTGCTTTAGGGATGGTTCCTGTTTCACCACCGAGACTAGCCGCAGTTCGTACCCAATCTTGACCATTGCCCATGGTATTGATAATCGGAATTTTCTCACCATTTTTACCTTTGAGTTTTAAACCTAGTTGATTGATGCGAGCAGCCACTCCCCATGTACATTGACCGTAGGCATAGCCCATACCATCACCACCACCTGGGATAGAGTTGTCATAGAAGTCACCACGAACAGCTTCCAAAGCTTTTGGATCACTTTGGGCAGTCCCACCATTTGGCTGACTAAACCCTTTTTCGATTTGGTAATACCACTCGGTTGCTCTGGTTTGGCGCTCTAAGAGCTTATCTCCGCTATTTCCTTCCCAATAAATGAGAAAGAGTTGAGCAAGGTTTGCTGGACTTCCTGAATGTTTGAAAAAGTCCTTTAACCAGTTGGTGTAATAGGGACTATCCCCATGCAACATGAAGTCCAGTTGTAAGCCTAAGTCATACCACTTCTGATTCTTTCGTTTGGCATATTCTAACAAAAGTGTGTGACGACGTGACCCATCAGCGGTGTCTGTCCACTGTCCCAATCCTAGTCCACGTCTCAAGATATTAGGGTAACGACCGTTATAAATAGCTTGGCCACCCAGAGAAAGCCACCCCTCATCATCCCAAGAGTTTTCTCTTGCCCCAACTGGAAGAGATAGGTAGTCGCCTTCAGCTCGTTTGGGATTGATAGAGGATTCTACCGACCAGTTTCCTAGGACAGCTGCGATGGCTTGATTGGTCGCTCCTTGACTTCTCAGGTACTCATAGATCGCTTTCGCTCTCGCAAACTCATCCCCGCCAAACTGACCAATGGCTGGTATAATAGTGGTTTGAAGCTGAATCACTTTAGGAAAGTAAAAGGCTGGATTGACATAAACCAACTTGTCCGTGTCATCGTCCACCTTTTGATAGGTGACTTTTAGCCCCGTACCATCTTTAGTTTGGCCAATAGCCTCTCCTGCTGGGACTCGCTGACCAGCCGTCACTCGACCAGTATGAACATTATAAAAAGTGAGTTGAGCCTTGTTTAGTCCTTTGCCTGATGTGAGGATAAGATTATCCCCATCAAGAGAGACTTTCCCATCCATAGGTGCCACAATCACTTGGTTCTCTTTAGCCTCTAAAATGATGTGATGATGAAACATTGGTTTCTCATCTATCACCTCGTAGCCATAGCGAACGGTCATGGTTAGAGCGTCATCTTCCGTTTGTCCTTGAAAGGGATTCTCCAATTCCTGAAGGGCAAGGTAAGTTCCTTCCTCGCTCAATTCCTTCAGGTCTGCTCGTTCTTCATCAGAGAGCTTATAAAGAGGATTTTTAGTTAAGTCTGACATGGACTGAATAGATGAGCCACCATTTAAGTCCTGCCAAAGCTGACTTAAATAAGCTTGATAGGTTTGAGAACCTTCTTCCATCACTTCGTCTAAGACATAATTCTGATACTTGTGATTCATGAAAGCCATGACCTCATCGATCTTAGTGTAGTAGGTAATGCCTTTGTCATTGGTTCTCGTGTGTTCTGCATCCTCCCAGGTCAGATGAGTATAACTCTTGGTTAACTCTATCTCATCTTGTTGGATGAGACTGGTTCCTGAAATCCCCATGACAAAACTCATCATGAGAAGAAACAGAAACAACAGGCCTGATACCACCCAAGTCATGGGATTTGTGATAAGAGCTGAAAAGAAGGTCAGGCTCCCCTTAATGGCTTGGATTATTTTTGAAAAGCCTGCAACACCTTGCTTCCTAGCCTGTTTAAAAAAAGTTTGGTAACGTCTTCTTGGCTTTAAAGGTTTTTGGCGTTTCCAACCCTTCCCCTTTTTAAAGTTCTGATACCGTTCCTTGCCATGAGCAATCTTGTTTTTGACAAAACGATGTCCAGTCTGCCCACCTTTCACGACGACTTTTCCAGCTTGATAGGTAAATCTAGCATAGCGTCTGCCTTTCAGACTGGTATCTTTTAGGGTTCTAAGACCATCTAAATCATCGTCTTGAGCAACTACATCTAGCGATTCGGACGCTAGAAAACGCAACCCTCGTTTAACTTTGGTAGAGGTTTTCTTGGCCTTATGAGCCTTTTTGAGCTGATGAACCTCACATTTGGCGGAAGTGACTTCTTTTTCTGCCTGAAGGCGGTCAAAATTTTTCTCTTTTTGGAACTGAAACCGTGAAGTTTTCGTTTCTTTTGGCTCTTTGCGATAGGTAAACTTAGGATTGACAGTTTTCTCTTTTTCTTCTAGCTTGACCTCTGCTAAGTGTTTTCGAGCAATCTTCAGACGATTTCTTGCTTGTGGAAGACGGTACTTTCTGATTTCTTTTGCCTTTAACCATCTGGGAGATACATAGGCGATAGACTCCTTAAAAGTTTCTGTCGCAGCTGCTTTTTCATCTTGATAGGCTTCTTTAAGAGTTTTCTTCTGTTCTTTTGCTTCTGCTTTCTCAGCTCGCCTGGTGAGAAAGCGTTTTTTAGGGAGAGCTATTTGTATGGCTTTCTTCTCCCTACGGTAATGAATTCGACTAGACTTTAAACTGCTTTGAAAGGTTTTTCGTGCAGTTTTAATGCTTTTCTTATCTGATATCATTTGTCAATCCTCATCTTTTCTGGATCGGTACTCATGATGTCAAAGAGCTTGGTTTGGTGTGGTATCTTATTTCTGAAAGGCACAACCGTTGAGCCAGCTTTAATGAGACCTGCTCCTTTTTCTGGATTAACCAAGTATTTCTCTAACTCCTTGGATAAACCTAATAGATGAACCAATTCTTCTCGGTCGTTCTTAGCCTGTTTTAGGAGAATCATGAATTCGCTATTGGCAATAATGCGTCTCCCATTGGCATCAAGAAGCAGAGTCTCCACATTCTGCGTAATCCCTGTTGGCGTTGCCCCATACTTCCGAACCCGACTCCAGAGTTTGAAGAAGAAATCAGAAGCGTACTTATCCAATAACAGCAGCTGCATTTCATCAAAGTAAATCCATGTCTTCTTCCCTAGTTTTTGATTCTTCACCACACGATTCCAAATCTGGTCAAAAATCACCATGAGGGCAATTTGTTTGAGTTCATCGCCTAGCTTTTTGACATTGTAAATGAGGAAATGGCTATCGGTTTTGATGTTGGTGCGGTGTGAGAAAATATCTAGAGAACCTTCCACATAAAGTTCCATATCAAGAGCCAAGTCCTTCGCTTCTTTTTCAGGTTGCTTGGAGAGGACAAAGACCCATTCCACCAAAGACGGTTCTTGAAAATGCTTATAGGTCAAGCGTGTCACACGGTCGATTAGTGACTTCTCACGACCATCTATTTTGCGGTCCAACAATTTCCCAATCCAAGACAGGAGAAATTCTGACTTGACCTTAACAGGGTCTTCATCCATATTCTCATCTGACAAGTCTAGGACATTCAAGAAGGTGGTGGAGTCAGGCGCAATATCAATGCTTTCCCCACCAAAAGCTTGACCAATGATACTGTATTCATTTTCAGGATCGACGATGATGATTTCGGTATCATTATCCGCTTCCTTTAATTTAGTCGAGATAATTTCATGTTTTGTGGCCATGCCTTTCCCTGATCCTGATGTACCTAAAATAAAACCTGATGGGGTATTGAGTTTCCCACGGTCAATGGTAATGATGTTACTTGAAATCTGGTTAATCCCGTAAAATTTCCCGCCCTTGTCCTGAATATCAACAGAAGTCCAAGGTGAGTTGACGGTAATGTTTGACGTTAATAGCGAGCGTGACACCCCTTCTAAATTTCTTTCCAAAAGGTAACAGACTATTAAAGGCAGCTTCCTGCATATAGGCCAAATTGTCAATGATGAGACCATTATAGAGCCGGCCACTTGTTTGACAATGTCTAAGGATTGGTTCAACTGATCCTCAGTATCCGCAAAGACCCCAATCAAAAAGAGGGTGTCAAAGAGCTTGTCTCCAGTCTGTGTCATAGTTTTAAGCAGCTCATCAGCTTCATCAATATTGCTTTCAAGAACCTGACTAACCTTTTCCAAATAAACACCAGTTCGTGCCATCTTTTGTTGCTCGCCAATTTTTTGTGATTCCATCAACGTTTTCTTGGTTCGGAGCTTCTTCATGGTCTCTGACTTGGCTCAACTGGTCATGAACCAAGCCCCAAATATAATCTCGATCGTACTTGGTCACTG
>CAUUXT010000057.1:0-6550 GCA_963549015.1 uncultured Streptococcus sp. | reverse complement strand
GGTGCAGGGTGTTGGTTTTCGCTGGGGTGTTTATACTTTAGCGCTTGAAATCGGTGGCATCACCGGTCGTGTCTGGAATAACGACGATGGCACAGTGGAAATTCTTGCTCAGGCAGACTCCTCTGCCACTATGGCAAAATTTATCCAAGAAATCCGAAAAGGTCCGACACCTTTTTCAAAAGTCACCTATCTAGATGTACAAATGAGCAACTTTTCATCCTATCCAGACTTCAAAGTCGCAAATTAGGTCTCCAGAACTATTGTATATTTTACAAAAAAACAGTAGAATAGAAAGGTATAATTTTTAAAGAAGGAATGAAAACATTGAAATCTATTAAACGTTTTGCCCTCTCTGCTATGGGAGTGGCTATGCTACTCGTCTTGACAGGCTGTGTTTCTGTTGATAAAACAACCGGTCAACCTACTGGTTTTATCTGGAACACTATCGGATCGCCTATGGCAGAGGCTATTAAGTACTTCGCTACTGATAAAGGTCTAGGCTTTGGTGTGGCTATCATTATCGTAACCATCATCGTGCGCTTGATTATCTTGCCACTCGGTATCTACCAATCATGGAAGGCAACGCTTCACTCTGAAAAGATGAATGCTCTCAAACACGTGCTCGAACCACATCAAACACGCCTTAAAGAGGCAACAACTCAGGAAGAAAAACTAGAAGCACAACAGGCTCTCTTTGCTGCACAAAAAGAAAACGGCATCAGCATGTTCGGTGGTGTAGGATGCTTCCCTATCCTCATTCAGATGCCTTTCTTCTCTGCTATCTACTTTGCAGCACAGTATACTGATGGAGTATCTAGCTCTACCTTCTTGGGTATCAATCTCGGTTCCCCAAGTATGATCCTTGTCGCCTTCGCTGGTATCCTCTACTATCTCCAATCACTCCTTTCACTTCACGGAGTAGAAGATGAGATGCAAAGAGATCAACTCAAGAAAATGATTTACATGAGTCCACTCATGATTGTCGTCTTCTCCCTCTTCGCACCAGCCAGTGTGACACTTTACTGGGTTGTCGGTGGTTTCATGATGATTCTCCAACAGTTCATCGTTAACTATGTTGTTCGTCCAAAACTTCGTCAAAAAGTACGTGAAGAATTTGCCAAAAATCCACCAAAAGCAAGTTCAGCATCAACTACAGGTGGGCGAAAAGATATCACTCCTAACCAAGCAACTGCAATTACGACTACTAAGAAACATAAAAAACGTAATGCTGGTAAACAACATTCTAGAAAATAAGGTAACGGCTTAGCTGAAAGGCTAGGCCTTTTTGCATCACAAAAGCCTGATGTTCCCATCAGGCTTCTTTTTATCCATGTACACGTTTCATATAGTCTTGATAGCTTTCTGTGTCCATGAGTTTTTTGGCATTCTTGACACGATCTGCTGTTGGTGGTTTTACCCCTTCAAGTGAGTATGGAATCCCAAGTTCACGCCACTTGAATTCTCCCATAGTGTGATAAGGTAGGATTTCAAACTTGTCAACGTTTTTGAGGGTTTTGACGAATTTACCGAGTTCAATCAAGTCCTCATCCCTGTCTGTCAAGCCTGGAACCAGCACATGGCGAATCCACACAGGCTTCCCAATATCTGATAGATATCTTGCACAGGCCAAGATGTTTTTATTGGTTTGGCTGGTAACAATCCTGTGTTGTTCGTCGTTGATCTCCTTGATATCCAAGAGAACCAAATCTGTCACAGCCATGAGTTTATTAAACTTTTCGAGATAACGTGGTTTATTACGGAACGGAAGGGCACAAGTATCCAAGGTACAGTGGATTCCTTTTTCCTTGGCCTTGGTAAAAAGGGCAATCAAGAAATCAATCTGTAAGAGGGCTTCTCCTCCACTGACAGTGATTCCTCCCTTGTCTCCCCAGAAACCACGGTAGCGAAGGGCTTCTGACAAAACATCGTCTACTGTCCGTCTTCGTGATTTATTGGTCTCCATAGCCCATGTATCGGGGTTATGGCAGTACTGGCAACGCATCTGACAGCCCTGCAAAAAGACAATAAACCGAATCCCAGGGCCATCTACCGCCCCAAAACTCTCTGTCGAATGCACCATTCCTGTCACTTGTCCATAGTCAATTGTTTCTTCAGACATATCGTCACCTTCCTTGAAACCGTTTTATAGTTTTATTATATCACGAGTAAGGTGAAAAACAAGGTTTTTTTGTCTATTTTTTAGAAAGCAATCTGTTTTTCACTTTCATTTTCAATTTCTTTTAATGATCCGGTTCAAAATCAAAACCATACAAGGTTGCAAAATAGTCCTCAGGGCGCTCTGCACGGCGGATTTGGCGGGCTTTTCCTTCTTCGGTATAGAGGATTTCTGCCGAGCGTAGTTTGGCATTGTACTGATAACCCATGGAGAATCCATGTGCACCTGTATCATGAATCACTAGCAAATCGCCGATTTCTGTATGAGGCAGTTCGCGATTAATGGCAAATTTATCATTGTTTTCACAGAGTGAACCAACCACATCTACCACCTCAACTGGGCCATCTGGATGGGTCAGATTAGTGATATGGTGGTAGGCCCTATACATGGCTGGGCGCATGAGGTTGACTGCTGATGCATCCACGCCCAGATAGGTACGATAGGTTTTTTTCTTATGAGTGACTCTTGTGACCAAAGCTCCGTGAGGGGCTAACATAAAACGGCCTAATTCTGTGAAAATCTTAACCTGACCAAGACCTGCTGGCGTAAGGACTTCCTCATAAACCTTACGAACTCCCTCACCAATCACAGCAATGTCATTTGGCTCCTGGTCTGGACGGTAATTGACACCAATACCGCCAGAAAGATTGATAAAGTCTAGCGAAATGCACAACTTTTCCTTGATTTCAACGGCTAATTCAAAAAGCTGACGCGCCAACTCTGGGTAGTAGAGATGGGTGACAGTATTGGATGCTAGGAAAGAGTGAATCCCAAATGTCTTGGCTCCTTTTTCCTTTAAAACTGCAAAGGCTTCAAAAAGCTGGTCCTTGGTCATGCCAAACTTGGCTTCTCCAGGATTGTCCATGATATCTGTTCCTAGCTCAAAAACGCCACCAGGATTGTAACGACAAGAGATGATTTCTGGAATACCTGCTGCTCGCTCCAGATGTTCAATATCTTCAAAAGCATCCAAGTTAATGGTCACACCTAATTCACGCGCATAGGCATACTCTTGGTCTGGGGTATTGTTTGAAGAGAACATGATTTCAGAACCGGGGAAATCCAGTTTATGGCTCATCAAAAGTTCCACATAACTAGAACAGTCCACACCACAACCTTCCTCTTGGAGGATTTTCAAGATGGCTGGGGTTGGAGTGGCCTTGACGGCAAAATATTCCTTAAAGCCCTTGTTCCAGGAAAAGGCCTGGTTGACTGCTCTTGCTTTTTCACGAATCCCCTTCTCATCATACAAGTGGAAGGGAGTCGGGAACTCTGCAACAATTGTTTCCAAATCTTCACGGCTGATAAATGGTGTTTTCATAAGCATCCTTCTATTCTGTTTGCAAAGAAAGGCTGGGACAATCGTTCCAACCTTTAGTTCTATCTCTTATTTGTCTTCGTCAAAGATATTTCCAATCTCAACATCGATGGATTGGTTCTTAACATCAATATTAGTAACCTTCAAGAGCGACTTGTAATCGAACTGCTTTTCACGTTCTTCTTGGGCATTATCTGCAAAGACTGCGACACCAGCTAGTTCAGAATCGAACTCACGCAAGAGACTGATCATCCCGTTGACAGTTCCGCCGCCTTTCAAGAAGTCATCCACAATCAAGACACGACTGCCTGCCTTGAGGCTACGTTTTGAAAGGAACATTTTCTCAATTCGGTCACCGCTTGAACCTGAAACATAGTTGACGCTGACCGTTGAACCTTCGGTAATTTTCAAGTCACGGCGCACAATGACAAATGGAACATTGAGGACATTGGCAACTGCATTTGCAAGCGGAACCCCTTTAGTTGCTACTGTCATAACGGCATCGATTTTTTGGTTCATAAAGCTCTTGGCAATGATGCGCCCAATATTTTTCAAAATAGCAGGTGTACTGAGCAAATCAGACAGGTAGATGTAGCCACCTGGCAAGATACGGTCACTTTCTGAAAGTTTGTCACGCAAGTCTGCGATCATTTCTTTGGCTTCATGACTCGAGATTGATGGTGTAAAGATAACGCCACCACCTGCTCCAGTCACAGTCTGAATATGACCGATTTCAATTTCCTCAAAGGCACGCTTGATAATCACGATGTCCTCTGAAATCGATGATTTGGCAGATTCGTACTTTTCTGCAAAGGTGTTGAGACTTGTTAGTTTGTATGGATTATTAATCAAATAGTTGGAAATGACAACCATCCGATCACTTCTTCTTAATTTCATTTTTATTTACCATTCCATTTAATTTTGATATTTTATCCATTATACCATATTCACATAAAAAAACGAACATTATTGCGTAAAAAATGCTCGTTTTTCTTAAATTATTAATCTAAATCTGGTTTATAGAAGGAACGATTGTCCATAGCGAAGATTTTATTGGTCATCTCTCCTTTGTCCACCAAAGCTAGAGCTGTTGACATCATCATCATGCTGGCATCTAGATTGTCAATCATATGGATAATCTCTGCCTCCATGATACGTGGACGAACCGGGCTTCCATACTCCAGTAAGCCATGATGACTGAGGATGACATGGCGCAGTAGCACCACTTCTTCCCTAGTATCATCGATGCCGAGTTCCATGACTGTCTTGGTAATTTCACTATCGATCAGGGCGATATGCCCAAGGAGATTGCCTCGAACTGTGTACTCCGTCTGGTCTGGTCCCGTCAACTCAATGACTTTGGCCAAATCATGCAGCATAATCCCAGCATAGAGCAGGCTCTTATTGAGCTGAGGATAGATGTCACTAATGGCATCTGCCAAGCGCACCATGGTTGCTGTATGATAGGCCAAACCCGTCTCAAAGGCATGGTGGTTGGTCTTGGCAGCTGGATAGGAGTAGAATTCCTTATCATACTTGGTGTAGAGACTACGAACGATACGCTGCCAGACAGGATTTTCAATCTTGAAAATCATTTGTGACATGTAGTCACGAATCTCCTTGACATCAACCGGCGATTTGACCTTGAAGTCAGCTGGATCGTTGGGTTCCCCAGGCTGAGGCAATCGAAGAGTAATTTGATTGACTTGAGGAGTATTATTATAGACTTCTCTGCGTCCCTGCATGTGGACTACTTTCCCAGCGGTAAAGGCCTCAACGTTATGAGGTTGGGCATCCCAGAGTTTCCCTTCAATCTCGCCACTATCGTCTTGGAAGGTAAAGGCTAGGTAGTTTTTCCCAGCACGCGTCTGTCTCAGGTCAGCTGACCTAATCAGGTAAAAACCTTCAAACAGCTCATCTTTTTTCATGTGACTAATCTTCATATTCTTCCTCATCTTCTTGGAAATGGAGTAGATCAAGCGCAGGCTCACCTTCTGATAATTCAATGTGACGGAGCGTCCGCTCGATAGCTGTGGTACGACGGTTTAATAATTCATCAATATTACCAGAGGCATGTTGGAGATGTTTTTGTGCCTTGACCAGAATGCCTCCGAACTTGCCAAACTCGGTCTTGACGCTGGCAAGAGTCTTGCTGATATGGTCAGCACTCTTTTGGATATTGAGAGTCTTGAAGCCAACTGATAGAGAGTTAAGCAGGGCTGATAAGGTACTTGGACCTGCGACAATAATCTGCTCCTCCCGTCTCAAATCATCAAAGAAGACCGGATTGCGAACAATTTCTGAGTAGAGACCCTCCGTCGGAACAAACAAAACTCCAAAATTTGTCGTCCGAGGTGGCGCTAGATACTTGCTCTTGATATCCTTGGCAAAGCGCTTGACGCTAGCTAGGAGTGACTTGCGACAACGTTCGATTTCGTCCTTATCGCCTGCTTCATAGGCTTCTTCTAAGCGGTAATAATCCGCCAGTGGAAACTTGGAGTCAATCGGCAAATAGACATATTCCTGGTCGCCTTGTCCAGGTAACTTGATAGCATACTCCACTCGCTCGCTAGAGTTTTCAACCGTTGCGTATTCTCGTTCATACTGGGCAGGCGTCATGATGTCTTCGATGATTTGCCCCAGTTGCAATTCTCCTAGAATCCCTCGTGTCTTGGTCCCAGAGAGAACCTTGTTAAGGGCACCGACATCGCGGGCAACTGTCTGCATCTCTCCCAAACCTCGATTGACCGACTCCAGTTGCTTGGAAACTGTCTCAAAGGAAGCCTGCAAGCGTGTCTGCAAGGTTTTTTCTAACTTTTCCTCAACCGTTTGACGCATTTGTTCTAGGCGTTGCTCATTTGATTCCTGCAAAGCTTGGAGACGTTGGTCGGTCTTGTCTCTGGTTTGCAAGAGATTATCTGTCATTTCTTGACGGACTTGAGTCAAGCCTTGATGCAATTCCATTCGTACTTCCTGCAAGCGGTCACTAACAGCCACTTCCAAGTCTTTTTGATCTAGCTGGCTAGCTTGTCTGGCTTGTTCAAAGCGATAATCCA
>CAUUXT010000056.1:0-6608 GCA_963549015.1 uncultured Streptococcus sp. | reverse complement strand
ATTTGTTTGGGTCATCAAGCTATCGCAGAAGTCTTTGGCGGTAAACTAGGTTTGGCTCCCAAAGTCATGCATGGGAAACAGAGCCATATCAGCTTTGAAGCGCCATCTGTTCTCTATCAAGGCATTGAGGATGGTCGTCCAGTCATGCGTTATCACAGTATTTTGATTGAAGAAATGCCAGAAGACTTTGAAGTGACAGCTCGTTCGACTGATGACCAAGCCATCATGGGGATTCAACATAAAACCCTTCCAATTTATGGCTTCCAGTACCATCCAGAGAGTATCGGAACGCCAGACGGCTTGTCTTCTATTCGGAATTTTATCGAGAAGGTTGTAAAGTGAGGAAACTAGGATGAAAGAGATTATTGAAAAACTAGCAAAATTTGAACATTTATCAGGAGTGGAAATGACGGATGTCATCGAGCGTATCGTGACTGGACGTGTAACCGAAGCGCAGATTGCTTCTCTTCTTTTAGCCCTTAAGATGAAGGGGGAAACACCTGAAGAGCGCACAGCCATTGCACAAGTCATGAGAGGACATGCCCAACACATTCCAACTGAGATACATGATGCCATGGACAACTGTGGTACTGGTGGAGACAAGTCCTTCAGCTTTAACATTTCGACAACTGCAGCCTTTGTCTTGGCTGGTGGTGGCATTCATATGGCCAAGCACGGTAACCGTTCGATTTCTTCTAAATCGGGTTCGGCAGATGTCCTTCAAGCATTGGGCATCAATCTTGATCTCAAACCAGCTGAACTAGGTAAGGTTTTCGATAAAACTGGCATCGTCTTTCTCTTTGCTAAAAATATGCACCCAGCTATGAAGTACATCATGCCCGCTCGTTTGGAATTGGGAATTCCAACGATTATGAACTTGACTGGTCCACTGATTCACCCAATGGCCTTGGAAACACAGTTGCTTGGTATTAGTCGTCCAAAACTGCTAGAAAGTACCGCTCAGGTTTTGAAAAATATGGGTCGCAAACGTGCCATCGTGGTTGCTGGACCAGAAGGGCTAGATGAAGCTGGCTTGAACGGAACAACCAAGATTGCTCTTCTTGAAAACGGCGAAATCACCTTGTCAAGTTTCACTCCAGAAGATTTGGGGATGGAACGCTACGCTATCGAAGATATCCGTGGAGGCAATGCTCAGGAAAATGCAGAAATTTTGCTCAGCGTTCTTCAAAACGAACCAAGTCCATTCTTGGAAACGACAGTTTTAAATGCTGGTCTTGGTTTCTATGCTAATGGTAAGGTAGCTAGTATCAAAGAAGGAGTTGCCTTGGCCCGTCAAGTGATTGCTAGTGGCAAGGCCCTTGAAAAACTCAGACTGTTACAGGAGTACCAAAAATGAGTCAGGAATTTTTAGCACGAATTTTGGAGCATAAGGCGCGTGAGGTCGAGCAAATGGAGTTGGAGGAAATCCAGCCTTTGCGCCAGACCTATCGCTTGGCTGCATTTTTGAAGAATCACCAGGACCGTTTGCAGGTAATCGCTGAGGTCAAGAAAGCTAGCCCTAGTCTGGGAGATATCAATCTCGATGTGGATATTGTGCAACAGGCCCAGACTTATGAAGCGAACGGCGCAGTGATGATTTCGGTTTTGACAGATGAAGTTTTCTTTAAAGGGCATTTGGATTATCTACGAGAGATCTCCAGTCATGTGCAGATTCCGACGCTTAACAAGGACTTTATTATTGACGAAAAGCAAATCATCCGTGCTCGCAATGCAGGTGCGACAGTCATCTTGCTCATCGTGGCTGCCTTGTCAGAAGAACGCCTCAAGGAACTCTATGACTACGCGACAGAGCTTGGTCTGGAAGTCTTGGTGGAGGCCCACAATCTAGCTGAACTAGAGGTAGCCCACAGACTGGGTGCTGAGATTATTGGGGTTAATAACCGCAACTTGACAACCTTTGAGGTCGACTTGCAGACCAGTGTAGACTTGGCCCAGCACTTTAAGGAAGGTCGCTATTACATTTCTGAATCTGCCATTTTCACAGGGCAGGATGCAGAACGTGTAGCACCATACTTTAACGGAATTTTGGTTGGGACAGCTCTGATGCAGGCAGAAGATGTGGCTCAAAGAATCAAGGAGTTGCAGATTGACAAAGGTTAAAATTTGTGGATTATCGACCAAAGAAGCGGTAGAGACAGCTGTGTCAGCAGGGGCAGACTACATCGGTTTTGTCTTTGTACCTAGTAAAAGGCAGGTGACCTTGGAAGAGGCTGCTGAGCTGGCAAAGCTCATTCCTTCCTATGTAAAAAAAGTTGGCGTATTTGTTTCACCAAGTCGGGCAGAACTGCTAGAAGCGATTGAAAAAGTTGGTTTGGACTTGGTTCAACTTCATGGTCAGGTAGCAGATGATTTGTTTGAGGATTTACCTTGTGCCAGCATTCAGGCTGTGCAGGTGGATGGAAATGGTCATGTGCCTCATTCTCGGGCAGACTATCTACTCTTTGATGCGCCTGTGGCAGGGAGTGGTCAGACCTTTGACTGGGGTCAACTGGATACAGCAGAACTTGCTCAGCCCTTCTTTATCGCAGGTGGGCTTAAGGAAGACAATGTAGCAAAAGCAATTCAACACTTCACTCCCTATGCAGTAGATGTATCGAGCGGAGTGGAGACAGATGGACAAAAAGATCAGGAAAAGATTAGAAGATTTATAGAGAGGGTAAAGCATGGCATATCAAGAACCAAATAAAGATGGATTTTACGGAAAATTCGGTGGACGTTTCGTCCCAGAAACATTGATGACAGCAGTTTTGGAGTTGGAAAAAGCTTATCGTGAAAGTCAGGCGGACCCAAGTTTCCAAGAGGAATTAAACCAGCTCTTACGCCAGTATGTAGGACGTGAAACTCCCCTTTACTACGCAAAAAACTTGACCCAGCATATCGGCGGAGCCAAGATTTATCTCAAACGGGAAGACCTCAACCATACAGGGGCCCACAAGATTAACAATGCCTTGGGACAAGTTCTTCTGGCTAAACGTATGGGTAAAAAGAAAATTATCGCTGAAACAGGTGCTGGTCAGCACGGTGTGGCAACTGCAACAGCTGCGGCCCTCTTTAACATGGAATGTACCATTTACATGGGTGAGGAAGATGTCAAACGCCAAGCCCTAAATGTCTTCCGTATGGAGCTTTTGGGAGCCAAGGTCGAGGCCGTGACAGATGGTTCGCGCGTACTCAAGGATGCAGTTAATGCAGCCCTTCGTTCATGGGTAGCGAATATCGATGATACCCACTATATCCTTGGTTCTGCCTTGGGACCTCATCCATTCCCAGAAATTGTTCGTGACTTCCAAAGTGTCATCGGTCGAGAAGCTAAACAACAGTACCGTGACTTGACAGGACAAGACTTACCAGATGCCCTAGTAGCCTGTGTTGGTGGTGGTTCTAATGCTATCGGTCTCTTCCATCCCTTTGTAGAAGATGAGTCTGTTGCCATGTATGGGGCTGAAGCAGCAGGGCTTGGTGTGGATACAGAGCACCATGCAGCGACCTTGACCAAGGGTCGTCCGGGTGTCCTTCACGGTTCCCTCATGGATGTGCTTCAAGATGCCCATGGTCAAATTCTTGAGGCTTTCTCTATCTCAGCCGGTTTGGACTATCCTGGTATCGGTCCAGAACACTCTCACTACCACGATATCAAACGTGCCAGCTATGTTCCTGTGACTGACGAGGAAGCCTTGGAAGGATTCAAACTCTTGTCTCGTGTGGAAGGGATTATCCCAGCCTTGGAATCAAGCCACGCCATTGCCTTTGCAGTGAAATTGGCCAAAGAACTCGGGCCAGACAAGTCAATGATTGTCTGCCTATCCGGTCGTGGGGACAAGGATGTAGTTCAAGTCAAAGACCGCTTGGAAGTAGATGCAGCAAAGAAGGGAGAAGCCCATGCCTAAGACACTAACAGAAAAATTGAACGCTATCAAAGCAACTGGAAAAGGAATTTTTGTTCCTTATATCATGGCTGGAGACCATGAGAAAGGTTTGGATGGTCTCGCTGAAACAATCCACTTTTTAGAAGATTTGGGTGTTTCAGCTATTGAAGTGGGTATTCCCTTTTCAGACCCTGTTGCAGATGGACCTGTGATCGAAGAAGCAGGCTTGCGCAGTCTAGCTCACGGGACGTCTACTCAGGCTTTGGTTGAAACCTTGAAAATCATTCAAACTGAGGTACCACTTGTCATCATGACCTACTTCAACCCCCTTTTTCAGTACGGTGTGAAGAAATTTGTCAAAGATTTGGCAGATACAGCAGTTAAGGGCTTGATTATTCCAGACCTGCCTCATGAACATGCCAATTTTGTAGAGCCATTTTTGGCAGACACAGACATCGCCTTGATTCCCCTAGTTAGTTTGACAACAGGGATTGATCGCCAAAAAGAGTTGATCAAGGGAGCAGAAGGCTTTGTCTATGCTGTTGCCATTAACGGGGTGACAGGGAAAGCAGGTAATTACCGAGAGGACTTGGACAAGCACTTGGCGCAATTGCATCAAGTAGCTGACATCCCAGTCTTGACAGGTTTTGGTGTGTCTAGTCAAGAAGATGTAGAACGCTTCAATGCGGTATCAGATGGTGTTATCGTCGGTTCGAAAATTGTAAAAGCTCTCCACCAAGGAGAGCCGATTGAGGACTTTATCAAACAAGCAGTAGCTTACCAAAAATAATCACACAAGCAGCAAGTAAGAGGAAAGGCACAAAAGGAAGTCTTTCCTTTTTCTTTTGCGAGAGAAAGACTAAAATTCCTGCCGCAGAAGCAAACTGAATCAAGATGAGTAATTCTGTCACACTAAAAACGAGAGCACAAGAAGCCAGAAAGAGAAAATCCCCTGCGCCTATTCGGATATCGATAAAATGAGCCATGATTCCAAGTATAAGGAAGAAGACCATAACCAGATTCCAACTACAGAAAGCCATGAGGATTAGGTGGAAAGTCATCCAGACTAGTAAGGGATATTCCTGATGGCGAAAGTCGTAGATGCCCAAGGTCAAACCAGCAGTGATGAGGATGACTTGACCCAAGGAAATCCAGCCCCAAGACCAAGCTAGAAAGACAAGCCCTAAGCATAGTTCAAAGAGGGCATACCAGAAAGGATAGTGTGCCTTGCAGTAGCGACAGCGAAAGCGATTGAAGACCTGCGAAAGGATAGGAATCAAATCTAAGGGTCGCAAGCGAGTCTGACAGGAATCGCAGCGGCTAGCAGGCCGAATAATGGATTGCTCAGGAAAACGGTCAATGACCAAACCCAAGAAAGAAGCGAGAATGCTCCCAACAAGAAAAAAATAAAGATCAATCATACTTATCTATTCGTAAAAAATAAGAGAAGTAGTATAATAAAGAAACATTGATAAGATGGTGAGGTCAAGATGACAATTCGTTTTGAAGAAAATGTGAGCACAGAAAATGCTCAGCTCGTATGCCGATGGTCTAACTCTCTTGGCAAATCCTTTCAAGAACAATGGATGGGAACAATGATTCCTTTTCCTTTAACAATTCAAATCTTGCAAGATTTGGAAGGAATCTTTTCAATCTTTGATGGACAAGAGTTTGTTGGGCTTATCCAGAAAATCAGACTAGAAGACAGGAATCTTCATATCGGGAGATTTTTTATCAACCCCCAGAAGCAGGGGCAGGGATTAGGTAGCCAGGCTTTAAGAAAATTTGTTAGTTTGGCCTTTGAAAATGAAGACATAGATACTGTCTCTCTAAATGTCTACGAGGCAAATCAAACAGCTTACAACCTTTACCAAAAAGAAGGATTTGAAATCGTTCAAATGGTTGAAACACCTATACGAAAATACATCATGAAAAAGGGCAGATAATATTCACGTGGGGCTAGAGTCCCAAGGATTTTCAAGGATAAAGAAGTTATCTTTCAAAGTTAGAAACAAGACTTCTATGATTTCTTAGATAGAGGAGATAAACATGTCGAGACCTAGAAAAATACGAATCTTGCTTGCTTCTGTACTTGCCTTAGTTGTTGGTATCAATCTTTATTCCCACCAAGAACGCTTCCAATTAAAGACCTCCTTTGAAGAAAAGGACACTACAGCTGTCTTACAACATTTAACGGCGTCAGGAAAATATGCGTCTGACATGCGAAAAGCAGGCTATATTGTTCCTCCCGACGGTGTCATTCGCTTGGATGGAGGAATTGACTCCATAGGGATAAAAGGAGACATCGATTTGAAAATGTCGAATCCTAGAAGGGATGAAGTCTCTGTTTTATTTGAAACAATGGTAAATGAGGAAAAAATAAATGCCTACTATATTTTAGATCATCAATTAACCCTAAGACGTAGATACTATTCTTATATTAGGAATCAGAAAAAAAGAAAGTGTGAACATCTCTCAAGCCGAAGAAGAACGCCTATTAAAGATTGTTCGAAAAGAGTTGAAAGCTTTTCTAGATAAGATGTATCAGACTTTGTATGGTTGATGTTACTAGTGAGAAATGGATGCGAGACTCTGTTTAGGATGTCAATGATGATGAGAAAGGAGGGACAAAATGTTTACAGAATTGATCTTTATTGTCTCTTTACTGTTACTTTTACGTTTGTTTAAAAGTAGGCGCTCACGAATGATTATAGGAGTCTT
>CAUUXT010000055.1:0-6768 GCA_963549015.1 uncultured Streptococcus sp. | reverse complement strand
AGATACAGACTTGCGGACAGTAGGTTTATACTGCAATTTGTAACCGTGATAGCTTGCGGATAACTTCTGATTTTTAGTTTCAGATAGAGTTTTAAGCGCCAAGGTTGGTTTGGCTGGATTTTTCGCATTGACCAATTCAGCTGATACAGGTTCAGTCTTAACTGGCTTCACGGTTGTTTTAGTAATGGTTGCAGTAGCTGGAACTCCAACAACCGGCGCTAAAGCCTTCGTATTCAAAGCAAACCAGAAAGTTTGGCCACCTGAATTATCTGGTCCATCCCATTGGATAAATTCGGATGTGAAGGCTGTCCCTTCCTTAAAGACACCAAGTGCAGCTCCCTTGTATTGGTAAGGTGAGTCAGATTTATCCCAAAGATGCCCCACATCTTGTTGGTCGTTGTAGCCTTCAGCGCGAACATAACCATTATTCTTGTTATAGCTTACAGTTGAGCCGTTAATTTCAACATGAGTTCCGTTAATGGCTTTCGCACCTTCCCAACCAATACGATTGTGATTGAGTGAAGAATAGGTCAGGGTTGCAGGAGTCTTTTCACTTGCTTTGAAAGCTACTTCTTTCCCATCCACGTTGTAGTAGTAGGTATCCGTAACCAAGAAATTCATGTAGTCTGCTGGTACACCGGTTCCATCGTTACGAGCTACTACGAATCCTTCTGTTGGGTCATTCAAGACATAGACATCATTCAATCCTGTCTTCCCTTGATTAAGAATCTCGAATTTTCGATGGATACGAGAAATATCATGCTTTTTACCATCTGCAGTTGAAACAGTCAAACCTTTCAGATTAGTGTAGTCAACTTCTGTTTTCCATCCAGTGCCAACATCCTCGTATTTCAAGACTTTAGTCGAGTCAAGAATACGAGCATAGCCTGAGGTTCCTTTTGATGAGAGAATGTAACCTTTAGTAGTTACCTGCGCTCCTGGAGCAGAGGACTCCACTGTTGCTTCAGGATTTGCTGTCGCAACACTAATGGCTTGCAAGACTACTTCTTTTATGTAGCCTTCCGTGCTTGTCTTAGCTCGAAGCTCATCGTACTTCTTCTGCCATTCCGCTTGGGTCTGCTTAGCTTTGTCATAAGCTGCTTGGTTTTGTTCCCCAATTTGCTTCGCTTCATCAGCTGAAGAAACTTCCTGTGTTTTAGAGGTTAAAAGTACACCAGAGTTTTTCAAATCTGTTGATTTACGATCAGCATCTTGATTAACTTGATCACTAGCATTCTTCTTCTCTGCATAGGCAGCCATGATGGCTTTGTTAAGCTCCACTTTGCTTTTTGCAGTTGCAATAGCTTTGTCATTTTGTTTCTTCAATTCTTCTACTTCTGCGATTGAAGAAACGGTACGTGTCACAACCTTAACCGTTACATCCTTTTTCTCCAAATCTATTGCAGCAGCTTCTACTGCTTGATTTAATTCAGTAGCTTGTTTGACAGTAGCTTCGTACTTCCCTTTTTCTTCCAGGTAGGTTGAGACAGCTTGCTGATTTCCTGCTAAGACTTTCTTAGCTGTTTGAGTAGCTTTGTTGTTTTGAGTCGCTGTCCCATCTGTGGCAGTCGAACCATCATTCGTCACTGTAACAGTTGTTGATTGTTCGTGCTTGCCTTTTTCAGTGGCCACAAAGCTATTATTAGCTTGAATGGCTTCCTGCGCTTCCTTAAAGGCTTCATTGTTTTGAACTTGTTTTTCAGTCGTTTCTTCAAGTGCCTTTATTTGCTTAGTCTGGTCTTGTTTAATCTCAGCCTTAGACTGTTCAAGACTTGATGAGGTAGTATTTGTACCCTTATCAATGCTTGATGTCTCAGATACAACTACTCCAGCTTGTTTAGCCTTGTCAGCAGCCTTTGTGACTGCACTATTATCAATCGCTACGGACTGGCTTCCTGTTGTTTTACCAGCTTGTGTAGCGTACATGTTATTGTCGTTTTCAATTTCAGGCTGAACTGCTTCATCCGCCAATACAGAACCTGCAGAGAAGGCTACAATACCTGCAACTGCAATTCCTGATACCAGGCCTTTAGCCCATTTTTTCTTACGGAAATATCCGTGTCCTTGTGTTTTTTCTGCCATATATCTCTCCTTTTCTTAATTAAAATAGTTTTTTCTTGTAAAAGTAACCTACTGCTGTCAACAACATGCCACCAATTACAGCTGGGAAACTTTGTTCTGTTCCTGTGTTTGGCAAAGTTACCATTTTACCATCCGCAGTTGAAACACTGATTATCTTGTCTTCATTTGTAACAGCTCCAAGTGCTTCAGGAGCAACTACAGAACCATCTGAAAGGATAAGATGCCCATTTTGAGTGCTAACAATAGAATCACCTGTGCTAGTTTGAACAGGTGATTTCGTAATATCATGCACTGCCTGACCTATTGATGTAGATGCTGTTCCAATTTGTGACTTCCCTTTTTGTTAAACGCGTTCAACTTTACCTGATTTCAAGGCACGAGCTGAAGCCCAAACTTTTTTAGGTTTTCCATCGATAAGAACAGTAACTTTTTGAAGGTTTGGTTTTACGGCACGTTTTGTTTGGTTCATCGCGTGTGAACGGTTGTTTCCTGATACAGTCTTACGACCTGTAAAGTAACATACTTTAGCCATTGTGTTTTCCTCCTATTAGATCTAATATAGCGGATGTGCTAGCACCACATGCAGCACTATGTTAGCACACTTTCTCTATTTTAGCAAGGAAATTCGATGATTTTTTATTTAACGTAAACAACTCCAAGTTTACCAAAAGCGACTTCCCCACGGATAATCAAGGTTTTGTTTGTTGGCGCTACAGGAGCATCTGCCTTAGCTGCACCAAAGGAGGTTTCTACTTTCAAATCGACACGCCAGTGTTGTGGAACATAGACAGTTGCATTCCCGAAGGCCACTTCAATATTTAAAGTTGCAAAATCACCTAGCATCTCTGCATTATCATAGTAGATTTTAGCATCCCCAAAAGCGACTTCCACTTGGTCATCTACGAGATCTTGATCTTGCTTATAGAAGGTCCCGCTACCAAAAGCGACTTCCTTATCCGTGACGACTGTTTTTTTCCCATCGTACCACCATTTTTTTTCATTCCAGAACTTACTTGAATGCGTCAGATAACCAACACCGAGCACCACCAAGATGCTAGCCCAGATGAGAGAATGATTGGTAACTGGTAACAAGTCATAAGCGTAATTTGCAATGATGAGCGCTAATAACCCTGTAAAAACTGCCGAAGTGAGATGGCGTCTAAGGATAGACTCAATGGACTTATAAGCAAAAAAGACGATACCAATCAAAGGCCATATCTTGCCATCCAAAGAAGGAATTCCATAATTCCCTTGCAGCAAGATCCAGGCTGCTAGAACCAATAAAACAATACCAAATGCTTTCTTTTTCATGTTTTTTACCTCATGTTTCTTAGATTTTCTTTTAGGAGGGATTGGTAATGCCGTGAGACATGAACCTCCTTGTGCGTCTGATAAAAGGAAATGGTGCCCGTTCCTGAAAAGGACTTGTCCACTGAGTAAATCTGACGGATGTTTGCGATCGTTGACTTGGAAACTCGACTAAAATAGCGAGGCAAGATAGACTCCAACTCATAAAGTTTGAGACGAACTTCATAGGCTTCCTTCTGATTATGAGCGTAGATTTTGCTCTCTTCTGTTTCAAAGAAGAGAATTTCTGACAGGTCTAGATAATATTCACCTGTCCCCTTGTAAAAAGTCAACCTCGGAGCCTTTGACTCTTGCAAAAGTCGTTGCAAGTCTGCAATTTCATCTGTCAAAGCAGGGGTCTTGATGACAATTTCAGTCTCCTCTAAGTTGCCGTCAATCTCAATTCGTAACTTCATCACATCTCCTTTCTGACTCTACTATATCAAAGCCAAATTAGGAATACAAGGGCAAAAAAGCAAGTGGTCAATTTGAAGCAGTAAGTGGTTGTAGGACTAGCTTAACTTACATGTCAGAATAGGAAGAAAAGGAATCCCCACACCAAACCACAAGCATAGCCAACCAAGACATCCTTGGGATAATGAACACCCCCTAAAACCCTCACCAAGCCCAGCAAAGCTGAAAAGAGCAAGCATGCTAAGCCAACAGGTAGACTAACATGCAGACAGGCCATGGAGATGATAGTTGCCGAAAAAACATGACGACTGGGCATCGACTGTCCCGAACTATCCTTTTCAAGCAGGGGGCTGATGTCCCAAGTTTCATAGGGTCGCGGGTGATTGATTTTCTTACGAAAAAGAGACAAAATCACAAAGCCTGTTGCAGGGATAAGCACATAAACTCCAACCTGCTGACCAAGTCCTAGTTGCAGGTAAGTGGTGACTAGCAAGGCCAGGTAGAGCAGAGGCATGGTGACTGTCATCAATCGATTGAAACTGCGTAACAGAAATAAAAGAGGGGGATGGCTGGTGAGTCTGGAGCTGATATTTTGATACCATTCTTGATAATTTTTCATTTATAATTCTCATTCATTACCTTGTTTTCGTCTACTGGTGAGACGTTTGTCTTCTAGTATAGTGCAGAAAAAGAAGGCCGTCAAGCCTTCTTTTGATTTATTCTTCTGCTTCGTCTTCTGTAAATTGGCTATTGTACAAGTCGGCATAGAAGCCACCTTGCGCCATCAGCTCCTCATGGTTTCCTTGTTCGATGATATTGCCATATTTCATGACAAGAATCAAGTCGGCATTACGAATAGTTGACAAGCGGTGGGCGATGACAAAGGAGGTTCTACCCTCCATCAAACGGTCCATGGCTTTTTGAATCAACTCCTCTGTACGTGTGTCAACTGAGGATGTCGCTTCATCCAAAATCAAGAGTGGTGCATCTTTGAGAAGCGCACGAGCAATGGTCAAAAGCTGCTTTTGTCCAACAGACAAGGTTACGGTGTCATCCAAAACAGTATCGTAGCCATCTGGCAAGGTCATGATAAAATGGTGGATTCCCACAGCCTTGCTGGCTTCCATCATTCGTTCATCACTGATGTCTGTCTGATTATAGATCAGGTTCTCTCGAATGGTTCCTTCAAAGAGCCAAGTGTCCTGCAAGACCATTGAAAAGGCATCGTGTACTTCCGAACGCTTCATCTCCTTGGTATCCACACCATCAATGCGGATACTTCCCTTATCAATCTCATAAAACTTCATCAAAAGATTGACAATGGTTGTCTTACCAGCTCCAGTCGGTCCGACAATGGCAACCTTTTGACCTGCATGAGCAGTCGCAGAAAAGTCATGGATGATGGTTCGCTCTGGTGTATAACCAAAGGAGACTCGATCAAAGACTACTTGACCTTTCATATCGCTCAATTGTCTTTCTTTATGGGATTCATCTTCCATTTCCTCTTCACTTAAGAATTCGAAGACACGACCCATGGCTGCACTCGCTTGCTGTAAGCTCGTAATCCCTTGGGCAATCTGTGACAGGGGTTGGGAGAAGGTCCGTACGTAAACCATAAAGGCTACAATAACCCCGATAGTGATATGCCCTTCTAACGCTAGCGCGGCCCCAACGATGATGACTAAGGCATAACTAAAGTTCCCAACAAAGAACATGGCTGGCATCATGATACCAGAGATAAACTGAGATTTCCAGATACTATCATGCAAGCCCTGGTTTAAACCTGCAAATCTCGCTTTGGAGGTGTCCACTGCGTTGTAGCTGGTCACTACATTATGGCCAGAGTACATTTCTTCTACGTAACCATTGACGGCCGCTAAATTATTTTGTTGGGCTTTAAAATAACCCTGTGACTTGGCCATGATTACGGAAACCGCCGCAAAACCAACAAGGGTTGATACAACGGTTACCAATGCCAAAATCCAGTTCATCCCAAACATGGTCACCAAGACAGCAATCAACAAGAAACTAGCTGAAAGAACTGTCCCTAGACTTTGGTTGAGAGATTGCGCTGCTGTATCCACATCATTGGTCACGCGCGAAAGGGTATCTCCTTGTGAATGACGGTCAAAATAGCCAAGTGGCAAACGATTGATTTTTTCAGCGATTGCTGTCCGCAAGCGTTTTGAAAAATGCTGAATGCTCGTTGAAAAGATATAGGCCTGTGTATAGTTAAGGATGGCGCCAAATACATAGAGAATCACTAAAAAGCTAGCAATACTTGACACAGCCTCTAAATCAATTCCAGTCATCAAACCATCTGAAATCAAGTTTGTAATTTCTTTAATCTTAGTTGGACCATAAACGGTAATGATGCTTGAAATGACTGCAGCTACAACTGCTAGTAGGAGAGGGAGTTGGAGGCCTGCCATATAAGGTTTGCACTGTTTCCAGACCGACACTTTTTTATTTTCCATGTTCCAATTCCTCCTTCGATAGTTGTGAGTAGGCAATTTCTTGGTAGACTTCGTTGGTAGCTAGAAGTTCCTTGTGGGTGCCTTGTCCCACGACTTTACCTTGATCCAATACTAAGATTAGGTCAGCATCCATAATAGTAGAAATCCGTTGCGCTACGATGAGCTTGGTCATAGATTGTGTTTTTTCAGCAAGTTCTTGGCGCAAGATCCGGTCTGTCTTGTAGTCCAAGGCCGAGAAGGAATCATCAAAAATGAGGATTTCAGGCTTACGAGCCAAGGCACGCGCAATGGCCAAACGCTGTCTTTGACCTCCTGAGAAGTTGGTTCCGCCTTGGGCCACTTCTGATGCAAGTCCTGCTTCCTTGTCCTCGATAAAGCTTTTAGACTGGGCCAATTCCAAGGCTTGCCACATAGCAGCCTCGCTTAGAGGAGTTTCTTTGCTCTTACC